>DATEIG010000678.1:0-3441 GCA_035279185.1 Mycobacterium sp. | reverse complement strand
CCGCCGCGTGCGAGCAGCTGATCGTGGTCGCCACGTTCGACGATACGGCCGTCCTCGACCACCAGGATCTCGTCGGCCGCGCGCACGGTGGACAGCCGGTGGGCGATGACGATCGAGGTGCGGCCCGCGAGCGCCTCGCCGAGCGCCTGCTGCACCGCGGCCTCCGACGCCGAGTCCAGCGATGCGGTCGCCTCGTCGAGCACGACGACCCTGGACCGGCCGAGCAGCAGCCGCGCGATGGTCAGCCGCTGGCGCTGGCCGCCGGAGAGCCGGTAGCCGCGCTCGCCCACGACGGTGTCGAGGCCATCGGGCATCTGGCGGATGACATCGCCGAGCCGAGCCCGTTCCAGCGCCTGCCACAGCTCCTCGTCGGTCGCATCCGGTGCAGCCAGCCGCAGGTTCGACGCGATCGTCTCGTGGAACAGATGGCCGTCCTGGGTCACCATGCCGACGGTCTCCTTGAGCGACGCGAACGACACATCGCGCACGTCGACCCCGTTGAGCCGGACCGCGCCGGCGTCGACGTCGTAGAGCCGGGCCATCAGCGACGCGATCGTCGACTTGCCCGCGCCGGACGAGCCGACCAGCGCGACCATCTCACCCGGTCGTGCGGTGAACGAAATGCCGTGCAGCACTTCCTCTCCGCCGCGGACGTCCGTCTCGCTCAGCACCGCGACCTCTTCGAGGGACGCCAGCGAAACCTTGTCGGCCGACGGGTAGGAGAACCGGACGTCGTCGAACTCCACAGACACCGGCCCGTCGGGCACCGGCACCGCTGCAGGCTTCTCCTTGATCAGCGGTTCGAGGTCGAGCACCTCGAAGACCCGCTCGAAACTGACCAGCGCCGTGGCGATCTCGACGTGCGCGTTGGCCAACGCCGTCAGCGGCGCGTACAGCCGGGTCAGCAGAAGAGCGAGGGCCACGATCGCCCCGGTCTGCAGGTGGCCGCCGACGGCCAGCACGCCGCCCAGTCCGTACACCAGCGCCAGTGCGAGCGCCGACATCAACGTCAGCGAGTTCATGAAGACCGACTGCAGCATCGCGGTGCGCACCCCGATCTCGCGGACCCGATCGGCGCGGACCTCGAACTCACGCGATTCGGTGGCCGGGCTGCCGAACAGCTTCACCAGCGTGGCACCTGGTGCCGAAAAGCGTTCCGTCATCTGGGTGTTCATCGTCGCGTTGTGAACGGCCGCCTCGCGTGACAGCCGCGCCATCGTCCGTCCGATCCGGCGCGCGGGCAGCAGGAACAGCGGCATCAGCAACAGCGACAGCAGCGTCACCTGCCACGAGATCCGCAGCATGACGACGAGCGTCAGCGTCAACGTCACCACGTTGGTGATGACGCCGGAGAACGTGTCGGAGAAGGCGCGTTGCGCGCCCATGACGTCGTTGCCGAGCCTGCTGACCAACGCGCCTGTGCGGGTGCGCGTGAAGAACGCGATCGGCATCCTCTGCACGTGGTCGAAGACGGCGGTGCGCAGATCGAGGATGAGGCCTTCGCCGATCGTCGAGGACAGCCACCGGGTCACCAACGAGACGCCCGCCTCGGCGAGTGCGACCGCCGCGATCACCAGGGCAAGCATCACCACGACGCCGACGGCGCCCTTGCCGATCTCGTCGACGACCCGGCCGGCCAGCAGCGGGGTGGCCAAGCCGAGCATCGCGCTGACCACGCTGACGCCGACGAAGACGCCGAGCCTGCGATGATGCCGGCCGGCGAAGCGCCAGATGCGGGTCAGCAGCGTGCGGTCAGCCAACGACCGCAGATCGCCGCCCTTGGCGTGCGTCTGCCGGTACAGGGACTGCCTGGCTACCGTTTCAAAGCTCATGTGATCACCGTAAAACCTCAACAATGGATGAGGTCAACGACTTCCCGAGTGGTCGAAGTACTAAACGCGGTGGGTGATCTGCGCGAGGTCGGCTTCGATTTCGGCGACGCGCGTCACGTCGATGCCCCAGGGGTGCTCGACGCCGACGTGGCGGTCGAGGTCCCAGAGCACGCAACGCTCGCCCTCCCCGGCGACCATCGACCATGCGATGACCGTCCGGCGAAGTTGCTCGTGCATCGGGTCGGCGGTCGCCGACGAGTTCCGCGGGGCGCCACCCTCGGGATGGTGATGCAGGAAGCGTCCATACGCTCTGTCGCAGAACGCGGAATACCGTGCGGTGCAGAGGATGAAGCCGTGCCACGCCTCGTCGACGGCATGCGACGGCATCCCGATGACCTGGTTGTCCCGCAGCGCCGCGGCGCAACAGCGCAGCCACTGCCGCAAACCCGTTTCGACGAGTTCGCGGGGCTCCCAGGGGCACGTCTTGTAGACAGCCACGGGCAGCTCGAGCGCTTCGACCTCGGCGTTCGCCCGGGCAATTGGATTCATTCTCCGGTGCAGTATGCGATTACTCTATGTCGCCGCGGCAAACCGACCTAACATTTGGCCATGAACGCCGTCCTCGTCATGATCGGGATGATTTTCCTCGTTCCGCTGGTCATCGGCGGTGCCGTGCTGGTGTGCAAGCGGACCGTGGATCCGGGAGCGCCGACGCGAACCTCTGCGGCCGGAGGGTCCTGGGGCACAAAGAAAGTCGTCGACCGTCGCGCGATGTGGGCGCGGCGATACGGCGCAGGCGCGGCGTGGACGGCGGGCACCATCGGGATCACCGGCTCGGCCGCCGGGATCGACGGTGTCGGTGATCCGCACGCTACTGGCGGCGGGGTCGGCCCAATCGGAGGCGGATGCGGTGCCGGATGCGGTGGCGGCGTGGGTTGCGGGGGCGGCGGCTGCGGGGGCGGCGGCGGCTGCGGGGGCAGCTAGCCGATGAACCTGATAGTGCCGATAGCGGCGGTGATGGCACCCATCGTGACGGCGACCATCGGCTCGGCGGTTGCGGTGGGGGCGGTGGCGGCCAGGCATCGGTCACCGTCATCACATACGCCGTGCCTGTCCCCTCCGTGGTAGTCGATCAGGCAAGATGGCGGTATGGACAGTTCTGCCGTTTCACCGCGGGTGCTCGTTGTCGACGACGACGACGACGTGCTCGCCTCGCTGGAGCGCGGCCTGCGGCTGTCCGGATTCGACGTGTCCACGGCGAAGGACGGGGCAGAAGCGCTGCGCAGCGCCACCGAGACCCGCCCGGACGCGATCGTGCTGGACATCAACATGCCGGTTCTCGACGGCGTCAGCGTCGTCACCGCGCTGCGCGCGATGGACAACGACGTGCCGGTGTGTGTGTTGTCGGCCCGCAGCTCGGTCGACGACCGGGTCGCCGGGCTGGAAGCCGGTGCCGACGACTACCTGGTCAAGCCGTTCGTGCTTGCCGAGCTGGTGGCCCGGGTTCGGGCGATGCTGCGGCGACGCGGGTCGGCGGCCAGCTCCTCCTCGGAGACCATCACGGTGGGCCCGTTGGAGGTCGACATCCCCGGCCGCCGCGCGCGGGTCA
>DATEIG010000677.1:0-8848 GCA_035279185.1 Mycobacterium sp. | reverse complement strand
ACAGCAACGAGATGCTCATAACGACATGGGTGGTGCCGGGGACTTCAGCGTGACGTTGTCCACTCCCACATTCGGATTGTCCAGAGCACTGGCGAAGATTCCCGCCAACGTGTCCGCGACGCCGTCAGGCGTCATGTGCGTCGCGGGGACCAGGCCTCGCGAGATCCACTCCCCACTCACGACGCCGAGAAGGTCGGGATCGAATTCCGAGATGAACTCGGTGGGGACGGTCGCCCCGACCTCGACACAACTGAACCGGAACCCCGGGTGCTCGAGCCGCCACGCCACCAGGCTGCGTTCCATCGCCGCCTTGCTGGCCGAGTACGCGCCCAGCGCGCGGTGCGGATGGCGCACGGAGTCCGAGGACATCGCCGCAACGACCGCCGACGGCGCGAGCAGAGGAAGGTGCGCCCTGATGACCTGGTGTACCCCGATCACGTTGGTGGACAACACTTTCAACCAGTCATCGGCATCGACATCGGAGAAGGATTTCAGTGGGGCGTAGCCGGCGCAGATCAGCAACAGGTCCACCTCGCCGAGCGATTCCGCGGCGGTCTCGCCGATTCGGGCGCAGTCCTCGGCGATGCGGATGTCCGCCGAAACCGACGTCACGGAGGCGGCTTCGGCGAGCACGTCGGCGGGAAGTTCGCGCCTGGCGACGACGACGACGCGGGCCCCGTCCGAAATCGCCTTGATGGCGAAGGCCCTTCCGATACCGGCGGAGCCGCCGATGACGACGATCCGCTTTCCCGCCAGTGTCCGTCCGGTCACCGCGCGCCCTCGCCGATCGTTGTGAGGTGGAGGTACTCCATGGCAGAGAACAATAATACAGATGTTGTTCAGTTGGACAGAGTGGGCCGAATGGCCCGTGGTCAGCGCAGACCGTTGACCGCGAACTTCTCCACGTACTTGCGGACGGTGTCCGGTTTCGTCATGTCGAACGTCTGCGCTTCGTTGACGGTCGAGAACGAGTAGATGATGCGGGCCAGCCACTCGCTGGCGGCGGTGACGTCGATGCCGGAGCCGACCTCGCCGCGCTTCTGGGCCTCGCGCACATACGGCACCAGGAACTCAGTCGTCCGTCGAACCGCCGAATCGCCGTCGGAGATCATGTGGCGCATCAACTCGGCATCGTCGGCCATCAGGCGATTTCGGGTGCGGTGATCGAGCAGGATCGTGGCGTGCGTCTCCGCCATCGCACCCAGTTTCTCGGCCAGCGTCGACTTCTTCGCCATCGCCACGGCAACCAGCTGATAGAACTTCTGCGCGCCGAATTCGATCGCGGCCTCGATCAGGACGTTGCGGTCCTCGAAATAGCGGTACACCGTGCCGCGCGACACGTTCGCCATCCGGGCCACGTCCTGGACGCTGGTGCGTTGGATGCCCAACTGCGAGAAGCACTGGTTCGCCGCCTCCAGTATCTGATCCCGCCGATCGAACTCGTCCTGCTCGTCGAGCTGGGCCGTCGCACGTGACGTCGCCATTGCGCTCCTTGCCGTTCTGGGCTCATCCAGCCGATTCGCCAGCTCATCATGCTACGCGACAACCGGTGTTCGAGTGTGTTGCGGACGGGCACGTCGACCGCCGCAGGGCCGGGAGCTGCGCTAATCAGATATACATATTGCGTTCAGTTGTGCCATATGGGAGCTTCAGGGCACGCGATCACCACTAGGAGGCACGACCGTGGAACTCGGCGTCAGGGATCGCAACTTCGTTCTGGTCGGTGGCACCACCGGGATGGGCTACGCCGCAGCGCGACAACTCGCCGCGGACGGTGCGAACGTCGCCCTACTGGCGCGTGACGGCGGCCGGGCGGCCGAGCGCGCGAAGGGCCTGCGCGACGAATACGGCGTCCACGCGGTCGGGGTTGAAGTCGACGCGGCGGCGCCGGGGGACGGAGTCGACCGCGCCATGGACGTCGCGGCCGCCGAACTGGGGCCGCTGCGCGGTCTGGCGGTCACTGCCGGACCGATGAACCAGCAGGGGCCGTTCCTCGAGCACGGCGACGACTCCTGGGACTGGTACTACCAGATCATCCTGATGGCGACGGTCCGGTCGTGCCGCGCGATCATCCCCCATCTGCAGCGCAACGGCGGCGGCGCGATCGTCAACACCGCCGCCTACTCGGTGCGTGCCCCGAAGATCTTGATCCCGCCCTACAACTCGCTCAAGGCCGCTGTTCTGACGATGTCGAAGATCCTGGCGAAAACGCATGGCCCGGATGGGATCCGGGTGAACGTGATGTGCCCGGGGTTGTTCGACACCGAGACCAACGACCACATCCGGGAGAAGCGGGCGCAGCAGTACGGCGTGCCCCTGGAGGATGCCATCTACACGCACCTGTCCAGCAATCCGGATTGGAACATGCGGGTGGCACTGGGCCGGGGCGGGCTACCGCACGAGGCTGGTGAACTGGTGGCGTTTCTGCTCAGCGACCGCGCCGCATACATGACCGGCGCGGTCATCAACATCGACGGCGGAACCGACTTCTAGGTTAGAGCCCGACCCGGTCGGCAAGAAGGCGCCGATGGTGGTCCGCGTCGCCGAGCAGCATGGCCGACGAGGCGGCCCGCTTGAAGTACAGGTGGGCCGGGTGCTCCCAGGTGAATCCGATGCCGCCGTGGATCTGGATGTTGGCCGCCGCCGCACGGGTGTACACCTCGGAGCAGTGCGCTTTCGCCAGTGCCGCGGCCGCGGGCAGCGCGTCGGGGTGGACGTCGGCCGCGAAAGCTGCGTATTGCGCTGCCCCGCGGGCACATTCGACGTCCAGCATCAGATTCGCCAAGGCGTGCCGGATGGCTTGGAATGATCCGATCGGGCGGCCGAACTGGTGTCGCATCTTGGCGTAACCGACGGCCTGGTCGAGACAGCGCTGGGCTCCGCCGACCTGTTCGGCGGCCAACGCCGCGGCCGCGGCGGCCAGCGCCGACTCGAGACCGTCTCGGTCGACGTCCAGGCGGGCGGCCGGTACGTCGCCGAGTTCGACGACGGCCTGGCGCCTGGTGCCGTCGAGCGTGGACTGCGGGCGCCTGCGCAGCGTCGTCACGTCATCGACGGTGAAAACGCCCACGCCGGCATCCGTTCGCGCGACCACCAGGACGAGATCGGCGAGCATGCCGTCGGGTACGTAGTGTTTGGCGCCCCGCAGCGTCCACCCGCCGTCTGATCGGGTGGCATGGGTTTCGAGGCCGTCGAGGTCCCATCGCCCGCTGCGCTCGGTGACGGCGACGGTGGCGATGGTGTGGCCGGTTGCGATGCCGGGGAGGTGGCGGGCCTTCGCAGCGGGGTCGGCGCTGCGCACGAGGATGCTCGCGGCGAGCACTGCGGACGCGAAGTACGGGCCGGGCACGAGCGCGGCCCCCAGTTCCTCGCACACCAGCGCGAGTTCGGTGTAGCCGAGGCCCTCGCCGCCGTACTCCTCTCCGATGACGAGTCCCTGCAGGTTCAGCTGGTCGGCCATCGCCCGCCAGACCCCGGCGTCGTACCCGTCCGGTGATTCCATCACCCGACGCACGTCGGCCTCCGGCGAATGCCGCTCGAGGAACGCGCGCACGGCATCGCGGAACTCGCGCTGTTCCTCGGTGACGGTGAACGCGGCGGGAACCGGGTCATCGGCCATGGCGGGGGTTCCTCCGGTCATCGTCGGCTCGGCCGGTCGGATTGACGCGGGGCGTCCCGGCACCCCGGCGCAGCGTTGCGATCCAGTCACCGATCGCCGCGGGCGCAGGCACCGGGGAATCCAGCCGGTCGGCTTGCGCGGCGCGGAACTCCTGCCAGGTCGGGAAGGCGTCGTGAAAACCGCCGTCGTGGGCGGCGGTGCCGGGCCAGCGCATCTTGCACGGGCCCACGGGAGGGTCGGTGAGATCCGATTGGTACCAGAACAGCGGCGTCCGCCGCACGAAGAACCACCGGCCGTCACGTCGCTCGTAGGTGTCGAGGTAGGCCAGCAGTTCGATGACCCACACGGACGCGGTCTCGAGATCGTTGCGTGAGTACACCAGGCCGGTCGCGTGGTCGGCGTCGTGAACGTCGATGACGTGTCCGAGGACGCCGTGGGCGCTGCCGAGCAGGTCGTGGCGCAATTCCGTGTCATACCACCGGCGTAACGCGTCGCGACCGCGAAGCCTGCCGGGCACTCCCACGTCGTCGACGAAGAGGTTGACCAGCGAGTCGAGGTCGCGAACGTCCAGTGCGATCGCGTATTTGGCCGCGAGCTGACGGATCTCGTCGAGTGCCTCGAGTCGAGAGATGCGCGCCGTGAGGTCGGCCAGGCTGCCGTCGGTCACCCGAGGACACCCTCGCTCATCAAGGTGGCGAGCTTGCGCTTGTCGATCTTGTCGGTCGTGGTGTAGGGCAACGCTTCCGCGTAGGCGAGGATCGCCCACGTCTTGGGCACCTTGTAGGCGGCGAGTCGGGCCCGGCACCTGGTGACCAACTCGTCGGCGGTGAGTCGCTGGCCGTCGTTGAGCACGACCGCCGCGCTGACGATCGCACCGCGCTCCGCGTCGGGTACGCCCACCACATAGGCAACGCGTACTTCGGGTATCCGGCGCAGTTCCGCTTCGACTTCCATCGGTGCCACGTTCGTGCCCGACGTCTTGATCATCTCGTCGGTCCGGCCCGCGAAGTAGAGATGCCCGTCGTCGTCGCGATAGCCGGCGTCCTTCGTGTGCAGCCACCCGTCGCGGTCGACGACCTCATGCCAGTGCTTGCCGATCATGCCGCGCAGAAGGGCCGTGCCGCGCACGCAGATCTCGCCCGTCACACCGTTGGGCACCTCGATGCCGTCGTCGTCGACGACCTTGTGCTCGTAGCCGGGTGCGGACACTCCGAGCGAGCCGCGTTTGGCCTCGGGGACCTGTTCGTGCGGCGGCCACCAGGTGTGGCTGCTGCAGGTTTCCGTCATGCCGAGCTGGGCGACGCGCAGCGACGGATCCGCGGTGCGGCGTTCCGGTGGCAGCAGGACCTGCTGATACCCTTCGCGCAGCGTGGACAGGTCTGTTCGCTCGAAGTCCGGGTGATTGACCAGCGCCGGGCCGACATGGGGGAAACCCGTTGTGTAGGTGGCCTTTTCGCGTTCGAGCAGCCGCAGGACGTGGCCGGCGTCGAATTTGTGCTCGGTCAGGACCGTCGCGCCGAGCTGCAGCGGGCCGAGGAAGCCGAAGACCAGTCCGGCCACCCAGAAGAACACCATCGGCACGTAGATGCGGTCCCGGGGACCCCAGTCGTGCGCAGAGGCGATGAATCGGGAGTGGGCGATCGCCGTTCCGTGCGTGTGCACGATGCCTTTCGGATGCGATGTGCTGCCCGACGTATAGATGACCAGGAGGTCATCGGAGGGCCGCACGGTGCGCTCGCAGGCGCGCAGGAACTCCGCGGCGACGGGTTCGGGCCACGCGCTCGGCCATGGGGTCGTCGTGGCGCCAAGCGGTAACACATTGCGCAGCTGGGGAAGTGGGATCGACCGCAGTGGTGTGGCCAGTCCCCCCGCGGCCGTGGTGAGGCGCGCCACCATGTCCTTGCCGAGGATCGTCTCGACGGCGAGGACCGTGTGCACGTCGGCGTCCCTGAGGATCCAGGCCAGTTCCTCTGGCTGCAGGAAGGTGTTGAGGGGTACCGCGACCGCGCCGATGCGGGTCGCGGCCAGGAACGCGACCACGAACTCCGGGCCGTTGGGCGCGAGGATTCCCACGCGCGCACCCTTGGTGACGCCCGCGGTGATCAGCCGTGCGGCCATGTCAGCCGACTGAGACGCCGCTTCGGAGTAGGTGATTCGGTCCAACGAGCCGTCGTCGAGGCACGCGACGACCAGATCGGACTCACCATGGGCCGCGGTCACCGAGGCCAGCATGTCCGGCATGGTCGCCGGATAGGGAAGCGCCGAATAGTGGAATGTCCGTGCGGCTTCGGTGCCTGCCGTCATTCGACGACCCAACGCGGCTCGCGCTTCTCGGCGAACGCGACCATGCCCTCCCGGTAGTCGGGATGGGTCATTTGATGCTGTAGAACGTAGCGGTAGGCGACGTCGTTCGCCGCGTGCAGTCCGACGTCCAGACTCGTCCACATGGCCTTGATCGACGCCTGGGTGGTCGCAGGCGAGAGTGTCGCGATCGAGAGCGCGATCTCGCGGGCGCGTGCCTGCAGCCGCTCACCCGGCACGACCTCGTTGATGAGTCCGATCTCGTAGCCGCGCTGGGCGCTGATACGGCCCTCCTTGGTCATCAGGGCCAGCTGCATGACCATCGAGATCGGCATGCGGCGCAGCAGCACGGCCGGTTCGAGCGCGAACACGTTGCCCACCTTGAGGTGGGTGTCGATCAACTCGGCGTGCTCGGCGGCGATGATGAGGTCCGCGTCGGCGACCTGGTGCAGGCCGCCTCCCACGACCATGCCGTTGAGCGCGCAGATGACGGGCTTCCACACCTGGTGATGCAGCCGTGAGCCGGGCACCTTGTTGCGGATTCCGCTCGCCGCGGTGGCCCGGATGTCCTGTCCTGCGCTGAACGCGCGGTCGCCTGCACCCGTGATGATCGCGACGCGGATCTGCGGGTCGTCTCGCACCCGGCCCCACGCCCAGCCCAGTTCGGTGCGAGTGAGGTCGTCAGTGGCGTTGAGTCGCTCGGGTCTGTTGATGGTGATCGTCGCGACGTGATCGCTCACGTCGAACAGGATCCGCTCTAGTTGCACTCCGAGCCCTTTCGCGAGACAGGCCTGAACAGTTTATCAAAATGTGTTCCATCGTACGGTGGATTCCCCTCACGGCATCCACTGCCCTCCGGACACCGAGATCATCTGACCGGTGACGTGTTTGGCGGCATCGGAGCACAGGAACGCCACCGTCTTGGCGATGTCGTCGGGCTCGCCGATCGCGCCGGTGAGCGTCGATTCGCGCATCGTGTCGAGCTCGGAGTCGGACTTCTTCGAGAGCAGCCACGGGGTTGCCGTGGTGCCGACGACGATCGTGTTGACGCGCACGCCCAGCGGCCCCAGCTGCACTGCCATCAGCCGGCTCAGCCCCTCCACACCGGCCTTCGCGGCGGCGTAGGCGGGCGGACCGGTACGGACGCCGTGGGCGGACACCGAGCTGATGTTGACGACGACCCCGCGGCCGGCCTCGACCATCTGCCGCGCCGCGACCTGACCCATGATGAAGGTGCCCGTGAGGTTGACGCCCACGATCCGGTCCCAGTCCTCGTCCGTCTGGTCGAGAAAGGTTGCGGGCAGCGTCATCCCGGCGTTGTTGACGAGCGCCTGGATCGGACCGTGCTCGTCCGCCAGCTCGGCGAGGCAACGCTCCACGGCATCGCGGTCGGTGATCGACAGCTCGACCGCGAGCACCGATCCTGACCGGGCGGCGTCGGTTTCGCGAGTTCTGGCCAGCGCCTTGGCATTGACGTCGACCACCGCGACCCGGTACCCCGCGGTGACCAGTTCCGCCACGATGGCCTCTCCGATGCCCCGCGCACCGCCGGTGACAACGGCGAGGGGTCGATCATCCGACACGGTCGCGCCTTTCCGCCCGGATCAGGCGTTCGATCTCGTCGATCGACGGTCGCAAGAGTGCGACCGCCTCGGCCATGGACACGGTCAGATCGCCGCGGCCGTCGTCGGCGACCCAGGTGTCGATGGCGGCGCGGTTGGCGCCGTTGACGACGGTCACCGCCAGGCGCGGGCGCACGTCGGTGTGTGCGTCCACGCCCAGGCGCTGTGCGACCTCGTGGGTCATCTGCTCGATCCAGTCGTCGTTGATCCGCAGTCGCGTCGCGCGCAGCGCGGGATGGCGCGCGTACATGCGCGCACGCACCAGGAAGATCTCCGGTTGAGCGGTGATGGCCTCGGCCACCGCGGCAGACGCCTCCGCGAGTGCGTCCCACAGCGAGTTCGCGCTGGACGCCCGGAAGCGGCGGGTGGCCGCTTGCAGCCGGTCCGCGTAACCGTCGAACAGGATGTCCTCTTTGGACGCGAAGTGATGGAAGAACGTCCGCGGCGCGACGCCGGCGAGCGCGGCGATCTGCTCCACCGTGGTCGTTTCGTAGCCGTTCGCCTCGAACAACTCGACCGCCGCGGCGATGAGCGCACCGCGGTTGCGCTCGCCACGCACGCGTCGTTGATCCATGGTCGTCATCCTCGCAGCGTCGCCACACCCGAGGAGAGTGCGACGACCGAGCCCTGGCTGGTGCGGAAGCGCACGTCTTCACCGTCCAGCCACACCTCGGTGCGCAGTGGCGCTGCGAGCGCGACGGGCTTGGCGAACCGGCAACTGATGGAACGCAGCGCCGTCGGGTCGCCGCCGGCCACGCTGTTGACGAGTGCGCGCGCCGCGAACCCGAACGTGCACAGACCGTGCAGGAACACGTCGTCGAAGCCCGCGCGCCTGGCGGCGGCCGGGTCGATGTGCAACGGGTTGCGGTCACCGCTCAGGCGGTAGAGCGCGGCCTGCTCGGCCCGGACCTCGTCGTCGACGGTCTTGTCCGGGGCGCCCTCGGGGTCGGGGGGCGACGCCGGGCCGCGCTCGCCGCCGAAGCCGCCGCCGCCGAGCACCATCGTCTGACCGACCGCGACGAACACCTCGCCGTCGTCGTCGACACCACGGGTCGTGACCTCGATCGACGCGTGCTTGCCCTTGTCCCATACGGCGGTCACCTCCCCGCTGACCGCGATCTCGCCGCTGGGCCGCAGCGGGCGGGTCACCGTCAGCGATTGCCCTCCGTGCACGATCGGATACGACCCCAGGTCGAGTAGCGATCGCAGGTCCTTGACCGCCCACCAGTTGGCGAGCAGCGCAAAGGTCGGCAGCACCGCGGGGCCGTGGCTCTCGTCGAGCAGGTCGAGTTCGCTAGGCGGCCGA
>DATEIG010000676.1:0-4982 GCA_035279185.1 Mycobacterium sp. | reverse complement strand
GGTTCGAGCAGGTTCACCCTGGTCGCCGACGCCGCCTCACGTAGCGCCAACCCGCCCGCCATCTGGAACGCGAAGTCGGATGAGTCGACGCTGTGCGCCTTTCCGTCGAACAGGGTCACCCTGATGTCGACCACCGGATAGCCGGCGATGAGCCCCTTCTCCATCTGGGCGCGCACGCCCTTCTCGACGCTGGGGATGTACTGCCGGGGCACCGCGCCGCCGACGACCTTGTCGACGAACTCGAAGCCGGATCCCTCAGGCAGCGGTTCGACCTCGATGTCGCACACCGCGAACTGGCCGTGGCCGCCGGACTGCTTGACGTGTCTGCCGTGACCTTTCGCGGACCCGCCGAAGGTCTCCCGCAGCGGCACCCGCAGGTCGATCTTGTCGACGCTGACGCCGAACCGGTTGGACAGCCCGTCGAGTACCACGCCGGCGTGCGCCTCACCCATGCACCACAGCACGATCTGGTGCGTCTCGGGATTCTGCTCGATCCGCAACGTCGGATCCTCGGCAGCCAGCCGCGTCAGGCCGACCGACAGCTTGTCGTCGTCGGTCTTGGCGTGCGGCGCCACCGCGACCGGCAGCAGCGGCTCCGGCATCGTCCACGGGCGCAACACCAGAGGATCGGTCTTGTCGGACAACGTGTCTCCGGTCTCGGCACAGGACAACCTGCCGATCGCGCAGATGTCGCCCGCCACCACAGTGCCCGCGGGCCGCTGCTGCTTGCCGAGCGGGAACGACAGCGACCCGATGCGTTCGTCCTCGTCGTGATCCTCATGCCCGGCGGCGGTGCCCGTTGCCCCGAAAAAGCTCGAAAAATGGCCCGACACATGAACCGTCGCGTCGGGCCTGATCGTGCCGGAGAACACCCGGACGAGGCTGACCCTGCCGACGTAGGGATCCGATGTCGTCTTGACGACCTCGGCCAGCAGTGGCCCTTTGGGGTCGCAGGTGAGCTTGGCGCGGTCCTTGCCCTGCGGGGTGAACACGTCGGGCAGCGGATGCTCCAGCGGTGACGGGAACCCGCTCGTCGCGACCTCGAGGAGTTCCCGCGTGCCCACGCCGGTGCTGCTGCACACGGGAATCACCGGGAAGAAGGAGCCGCGGGCGACGGCCTTCTCGAGATCCTCGATGAGCACCTTCTCGTCGATCTCTTCGCCGGAAAGGTAGCGCTCCATGAGTGTCTCGTCCTCGGACTCCTCGATGATTCCCTCGATCAGCGTGCCGCGGTGTTCGGCGAGCCGGTCGGCGTAGGAGCTGTCCGGGTCCTTCGTGCTGCGCTCACCGTCGGTGTACTCGTAGTGCGTCTGCGACAGCAGTCCGATCAGCCCGGTGCAGGGGGTGTTGGCGGGCAGATACAGCGGAAGCACCTTGTCGCCGAACGTCGTCTGCGCGGCGGCGAGCGCATCGTCGTAGTTGGCCCTCGCGTGGTCGAGCTTGGTGATGACGACCGCGCGCGGCATACCGACCTGCTGGCACTCCTGCCACAGCGTCTTGGTGAGCTCGTCGACGCCCTCGTTGGCGGCGATGACGAACAGCGCGCAGTCGGCCGCGCGAAGGCCCGCGCGAAGCTCGCCGACGAAGTCGGCGTATCCGGGGGTGTCGATCAGGTTCACCTTGACGCCGTTGTGCGACAGGGGCGCCAACGCGAGCCCGACGGACCGCTGCTGGGAGATCTCCGCGTCGTCGGAGTCGCACACCGTGGTCCCGTCCACGACCGATCCCGGCCGCGACAGCACTCCGGTGGCGGTGAGCAGCGCTTCGACGAGGGTGGTTTTGCCGCCACCCGATGGGCCTATCAGCACCACGTTCCGGATGGCGGCCGGACTGTCCGCGGTTGGGGCGGCTCCGGCGCCCGACGATGTGTTTCCTTTGTCAGCCATGACGGTCCCTCCGCCTCCGGGTCACTTCGTCGGGCCCGTGTGGTCTGAACCACAATTCTCCCATTCACCACACAGTGCAAGACCCTTCTGACGTGGTCCAACGGCTTGTCGGCGGATGTCGGTGACAATGGGTCACTAGAATGGCGTTTGCTGGTCGGGATGTCTGAAGGGAAGAGCGTTGCGCAGAGCTGTTCGATACACACTCGTCGTGGTGAGTGCTGCGGCTGTCGCCATGGTGGGGTGGGCCCCCGCGGGCATGGCCGCGGTACCTGGCCCTCGCAAGGACCTCAGCGTCACCGCCATCTCACCGTCTGACGGCGACGTCGTCGGCGTCGGGATGCCGGTGGAGGTGACGTTCGCCGAACCGGTGACCAACCGCGCCCGCGCCGAGCAGTCGATCGATTTCACCTCGAGCAAGACGCCTGCGGGGACGTTCACCTGGCTGAGCAGTCAGATCGTGCAGTTCACGCCGGATCAGTTCTGGCCTGCCCACTCCCCGATCTCGGTGACCGCGGGCGGCTTCTCGACGAGCTTCGAGACCGGTTCGGCCGTCATCGGCGTCGCCGACATCAACGACCACACCTTCACCGTCAGCATCGACGACCAGGTGGTGCGGACCATGCCCGCGTCGATGGGTAAGCCCAAGTTCCCGACCCCCACCGGGAAGTTCACCGCGCTGGAGAAGCAGAACCCGGTGATCATGGACTCGCGCACCATTGGTATCCCGCTGAGCGATCCGGAGGGCTACAAGCTCACCGTGTACGACGCCGTCCGCGTGACGTGGGGTGGGGTCTACGTGCACGGCGCGCCGTGGTCGGTCGGCTCGCAGGGCAATTCGAACGTCAGCCACGGCTGCATCAACCTGAGCGCCGACAACGCCGACTGGTACTACAACACGGTGCGCATCGGCGACCCGATCATCGTCCAGGCCTAGGGCTGACGCGAAAATTCTTGCAGCCGTTGACGAGTGGCGTCATCGGCGGGGAAGAACGACTCGATCGTGAGTTCGGAGAGCGTGACGTCGTGCGGGCTGCCGAAGCTGGTGACGGTGCTGTGCAGGCGCAGGTCGCCCGCCGGGTGGGCCAACTGCAGCGTCAGCAACAACTCCGAGGACGTCGACTCCGGTAGCTCGTCGAGGGTTTCGGCGACGCCCGGGTAGGCGCGGACCTCGGCGAGAAGATCCGCGAGCCGCGGATCCCCGGTGAGCCGGGCCAGCCGCGCCAACCGGTGACCGAGGTGGGCGGTCCACTCCGCGCGGTTGTGAATGCGCGACACCAGACCTTTCGGGTGCAGGCTGAGCCGGTAGGTGTTGATCGGCGGGGTCAGCAGTTCGGGGTCGACGCCCTCGAGGAGCGGACCGACGGAGCCGTTGGTCGACACCACATCACCCCACCTGTCGAGCAGCACCGCCGGATACGGCTCGTGGCCCGTGAGCAGGCGCTCGATGGCTTCGCGTGCCTGCGCGGCTTCGGCGCTGTCGAGGTCGGATTCGGCGTACGTCGGCGCATAGCCCGACGCGAGCATCAGCGCATTGCGTTCGCGCAGAGGCACTTCCAGTTGTTCGGCCAACGCGAGAAGCAGGCCGCGGCTCGGACGGGAGCGGCCTGTTTCGACGAAGCTCAGATGGCGCGCGGAGATGCCGGTGTCCAACGCGAGATCCAGTTGGCTGCGGCGGCGCCGTTGCCGCCACTGACGCAACATCGCTCCGCCGTTGCCGGTCACGACAGAACCGTCCGAAGACTCTCGGGCACAGGACGTTTCGTCCAGTCATCGGTCGACACGACCACATAGACGTTGCGGCCCCGCACGGCGACGATCTCGTCGGAGTCGTCCCGCCGCCGGAGAACCGAGAAGCCGATTGTGAAACTCGTCGTCCCGACGGCTTCGCAGACGACCGCGACCCGGACCGCGTCGCGCCAGCGCACCGGGGCGGCGTAGTCGATGTCGGTGTGCACCAACTGCATATCGAGGCCGGCGGCCATCAGGTCGGGATAGCTGGCGTCGAGGTGGTCGAAGTATCCGGTCAAGGCCTCGTCGAACCAGGTGAGGTAGTGGGCGTTGAAGACGACGTTCTGCTGGTCGATTTCGGCGAACCGGGGCACGATCGGCAGCGAGTACTCGGTCACGAGTCCATGATCACCCACGACGAAGGGGCACCCCGAGGGGTGCCCCTTGTCGTGCTGGCGTGCGACGGTTACTTGACGTCGACGTATACGGTCTTGCCCGTCACGGTGGTGGCCAGGCTGTCGCCCGGGTTCCCGGAGTCCGTCCGCGAGTAGGTCTGTCCCGGTCGCACTCCGACGACCGTGGCCTGCTCGAGCGGCGTTCCGCCGACCCGGTTGACGATGACGTTGTAGCCGTCGGCCTTCAGAGCGTCGATCGTGTCCTGGGCGCTGCCCGGGCCGGTCGGCGCGGCGACGGCGGGGCCTGCCAATCCGAGTGCCGCCGCGGTGAGTCCGCCTGCGACGAGGGTAGCTAATCCGAACTTCTTCATCTTTGGTGCCTTCTTCTCTTCTGTTGTGCGCGACCGGACGACGGGCCCGACCACGATCTGTGCCGGACAACGGCGCTTTCCATCCGGTCTGATCAAAAGAACCCGGAGGTCAGCAGTTCAATTTCCGCTGGCAGTAATTGATCGCCGGTTGGCAGGAACCGCTCCGTCAGCAGCGCCGCGGGTCGCGGCGAGCCGGCGCCGCGTGGCTGCGGCTGGCGGTGTGAACACCAGACAGCAAAGGTCTATTCCCGTGCCGAACCGCTCGGCGCTTCCGGCTCGCCGGAGGGCTCTTGGTGCGCGGGCGGTGCGGGTGGCTCTTCGTGCGGCGCACTGCTCGGCGGGCTGGACGGCGGGCTGCTGGGCTGGCTGCTCGGTGGACTCGACGGCGGGGCTGATGGAGTCGTCGATGTCGGTGGGATCGATGCCGGCGGGGTGGTTGTCGGGGTCGGCGTCGGCGTGGGTGTCGGGCTGGGAGGAGGCGGGGCGCTCGCCGGGGCGGGGTCGCCTGCGGGAGGCGGGGCGGCCGGCGGTGCGGGCGCACGCATGACGACCGGCGGGGGAGCGGCGATCACGGTCCTCGTCATCGGCGCGGGGGCGGCCTG
>DATEIG010000675.1:0-21928 GCA_035279185.1 Mycobacterium sp. | reverse complement strand
TCGCCTGGCCGCCATCGCGCTGGGGTGGGGTTAGCTCGGTGGATCCGCAGACGCAATAGTGCCTGCGACCTGGCCGCCCAGAACGGTCATCCGTAAGGCGTCGGGCCTGCGCACACTGGAGTCGGCGCTGTACCGGTCCGGCCTCGGCCCTGTGGCCGGTGTCGACGAGGTCGGCCGCGGCGCCTGCGCCGGACCGCTCGTCGTCGCCGCCTGCGTGCTGGGGCCCAACAGGCTGGAGAGCTTGGCCGCGCTCGATGACTCCAAGAAGCTCAACGAGAAGGAACGCGAGCGGCTCTTCCCGTTGATCCGTCGCTACGCGCTGGCCTACCACGTGGTGTTCATCCCGTCGGTTGAGGTGGACCGGCGCGGGGTGCACGTGGCCAACATCGAGGGCATGCGCCGCGCGATCGCGGGGCTTTCCCTCAAGCCGGGGTATGTGCTCAGCGACGGCTTCCGGGTGCCCGGGCTGGCCGTGCCGTCGCTGCCGGTGGTGGGTGGCGATGCGGCTGCGGCGTGTATCGCCGCGGCCAGCGTGCTGGCCAAGGTCAGCCGCGACCGGCTGATGGTGACGATGGAGGCCGACCATCCCGGCTACGGGTTCGCCGAGCACAAGGGCTACAGCACACCTGCCCACGGGGCGGCGCTGGTCCGGCTCGGGCCGTGCAGCCAGCACCGACGCTCGTTCATCAACGTCCGCCGGGTGGCCACCCCCTCGGGCACGAAGGTCGTCACGGAACTCGCGGGCGACTGTGGACCGGAGCAGCGCGGCGAAGCGGGGTAGGGGAGAATGTCTTCAGACGAACACGAAGGACTGCTGATGCGATGAGTGCCGAAGATCTCGAGAAGTACGAAACCGAGATGGAGCTCTCGCTGTACCGCGAATACAAGGACATCGTGGGGCAGTTCAGCTACGTGGTGGAAACCGAGCGGCGGTTCTATCTCGCGAACAGTGTGGAGCTGGTGCCGCGCAACGCCGACGGCGAGGTGTACTTCGAGCTGCGGCTGGCCGACGCCTGGGTGTGGGACATGTACCGGCCCGCCCGGTTCGTCAAGCAGGTCCGGGTCATCACGTTCAAGGACGTGAACATCGAAGAGGTCGAGAAGCCGGAGTTGCGGCTGCCCGAGTAGTCGGCCGGCTAGTTGCGGGTCAGGTGCTCGGAGAAGAAGGCGAAGACCCGCGACCAGGCATCCTCCTCGGCCGCCGCGTTGTAGCCGAACCCGCCGATGCGGACCAAGGGCTGGGCGGGCATCTGGTTGGCGAAGCTGTGGCCGGCTCCCGGGTAGGCCTTGATGTCGGCGGGGATGTCCAACTCGTCGACGACCTTCTGCAGTTTGTCCGCGGCACCCCTGCCGATGGGGTCGCGGCGGCCGAAGCTGGCGACGATCGGGCATGCGCCGTCGAGCGTTTCGCGAAGATTGCGCGGAAGCGGCGTGCCGTAGAACGGCGCTGAGGCGCCAAAGCCGTTGGGTGACAAGACAAGTGCAAACTGACCGCCCATGCAGAATCCGGCGATGCCGACGGCGCCGGACGCCTGCGGCATGGCGAGCAGGTGGTCTCTGGCCGCGAGGATGTCGTCGAGGGCCTGACCCCGCTGGGTCAGCAGGTCGCGGAAGACACGGGTGATGCAACGGATGCGCCCGCCCCTGGCGAACATGTTCGGCGTGATCGTGAGGTATCCCGCCGCGGCCACCTTCCGCGAGATCCGCTCGTTGTCGGGCCCGTAGCCGACGGCGTCGTGGACGATGACCATGCCCGGCCACGGTCCGTCCCCGTCGGGGATGCTCAGAAGGGCGTCGATCGGACCGGCCGGGGTGTCGATCTCGATGGTCTGCATGCCCTCAACCTAGCGTCACGACAATTGGGCGGCGATCTCGTCGAACGCGGCGATGGTCGGGAACAGCTTGGTGGCGTCCTGGGGAAGCGGCCAGCTCGACAGCTTCGCGGCGACCATGTTCGCGGCCCGGTTGACGTAGATCAGCTGACCGTGGATGCCGAGGCACAGCAGCACGTTGTTGCCGGGGTACGGGAACCAGCACTGGTTGCGGTACATGCCGCCGGGCATTCGGTTGTCGCCGGGGCTGGCGGCGAATGCCGACCGCGAGTCCAGGCCGCCGGCGAACGTGTCGGCGACCCACGCGAGCGACACCACGCGTTCACCCGTCAGCGATGTGCCGCCGTTGAGGAACAGCGATCCGAACCTCACCATGTCGGACAGGCACGTGTTGATGCCGCCGTCGAACATGCCTGTGCCCACCGAGTCGACGCCGATCGTGGCATCGGTCCGTGCGCCGAGCTTCGACCACAGCAGCTGCGACATCAGTTCGGGCATGCGCAGGCCGCCCGCTGCCTCGCAGATCCAGCCGAGGACGTCGGTCTCGCACGACCGGTACTCGAAAGGCCCTCCGTGCGGCGATTTCTGCTGCAGGGTCACCAGGAAGTCGTACATCGTGGCCGGAAGGTCGGGCGTTGTGCGCGGCGCCCACCCGATGGCCTGCTCGATCAGCCGCACCTCGGCCGTCGGGTCCAGGTAGTCCTCGGAGAACTTGATGCCCGAGCGCATGTCGAGCAGGTTGCGCACGGTCGCGCCCGCATAGCCGGAGTTGGCAAGCGCGGGCACATAGTGGGTCACCAGGGCGTCGGGGTCGACCGCGCCGGCGGACACCAGCGCGCCCACCACCGTGGCGACAAGGGACTTGCTCACCGACATCAGGATGTGTGACGAGTCGGCGTGCATGCCGCCGTAGTAATGCTCGCTGAGCACCTTGCCGTGCTGGGCGACCATCCAGCCGTCGGTGACGGTCGCGGCCATCACCCCGCCGACGGTGGTGCGTATGCCGTTCGTCCGGTCGTAGAGCGGAATGTCGGCCAGTTCGCTCGGCGCCTGGGGCATCTCGGCGACCGGCCCGGTGCCGCGCGAGATCACCGCGGTGGGCAGGAACTCGCCGACGTGCTGGAAGGTCCAGTGCAGTTGCCCGGCCGACTGCCAGTTGTCGAGGGTCACCTCCGACGGCACGCGTCCGGTGTCGCCTCCGAGAGCCATGGCGATGACTGTAGTGGGCCAGGTGATCAGCCCGACTTCACGCCCGCGTTCGCAATCGGCGCGGCGGGCGCGGCGACGGGCGTACCTGCGTATCCGGCCCTGATGGAGTCGATGAGATGACGGGCGCGGATGGTCAGCGCCGACTTCCCCGCGGCGGAGTCGATCTGCAGGCGGCCCTTGGTGACGAGCACACCGAGGTCGGCGCCCTTCCAGCGGTAGTCGCCGGGCCCGTAGATCCGCAGGAAGAACGCCTCGGCCTCGTTCTGCAGCTGGTGCCAGTCCAGCGCCGGGCGGCGGAAGACCAGCGCGCCGCTGCTGTCGAGTGAGTACTGGCCGGTCTGCGGTGTGACCGTGAGCCGCTGGACGATGTCGTCGGTTTCCTTCAGCACCATCTGGCTCCACAGGTCTGCCGACGCCAATTCCTCCCACCGCTCGTTGATCTCGTCGACGTCGAGATCGAAGTCGACGTTCATGTACTCCAGGATGTGGAAGAGGAACAGCGGCACATCGGCGTAGGCGCCCGCGGTGACGTTCGTGATCGACGACGCGCCGCTGATGCGGGGGTTGAGCTCGCCGAGGTAGATCTCGCCGGTGTCGGTGTCCACCAGCACGTCGACCTCGAAGAAGCCGCGGTAGCCTTCCTTGGCCAACCGGTCGCCGAGTCGGCGCACCAATTGTGTAGCGGTGTGCCTGCTTTCGCCGGTCAGTACCTCGGGGAACATTTCGTTGCCGCACCAGCCGCCGCGCGCCGGGGTGAGGCGCTTGTAGCCGATCAACTCCGACATGAAGGGGCCGACGATCGTGCCGCAGCGGGTCAGAACGGCCTCGACCGCCACCGGCCGGTTGTTGATGCGGCGCATCACCTTGATCTCCTCGCCGACGATGTCGGCGCTGTGCTTGCGCCAGTCGGCCTCCGAGGAGATGAAGAAGGTGGTCTTGCCGGAGTCGCCGTAGGGCGTCTGGACGACGAGTTCGTCACCGAGACGGGCTTTTTCGGCTGCCTTCTGCAGACCCGCCCAGTCGTCGACGCGGGTCAGCACGTTCGGCACGCTCGGTGCACCCGCCTCGTTGCCCAGCCGAGTCGTGACGATCTTGGAGTCCAGATGCGTGCGCAGGCTGGCCGGGGGCAGGATGAGGTCGTAGCCCAGTTCGCGGCAGATCTCCTCGGTTTCGGTGTCGAAGAAGACCATTGCGACCTTGGGCCGGATGCCCCGCGGTGTCACCGCATCGATGTGCGCGCGCACCTCGGGGTTGCACAGCAGCCAGTTGTTGATCTCCTCGCCGCTCTCGAACTCCTGATACGGCTTGTCGGCCGGAGTGAACACGCGCGGATGAGCGCCGTCCCATGCGTCGTAGTAGGTGATGTAGGTGAAGTTGCGAATCCAGCGGTCGAGTCCGAGGAGGTTGAACGGCGTCGCTCCGAAGAACAGGATCGGCACGTCGTTGGTCCGGAAGAAGTGGCGCACTTCGGAGATGTTCTTCAGTCGGCGTTTGGGCTGACCGGACTTCGAGGCGAACGCGGCGTCGGTGCCGACGCTCACTTCGATCGGTTTGCCCGGTGCCTTCCTCGGCCGTCTGACGGGTGCGGCCTTCACCACGGCGGCGGCGGTCTTGGCGGGGCGTTTGACGCGTTTGGCCGGGGCGGCCTTCGTGGCCGCGCTCTTGGTCGCCCGCCTTGATCGCACCGGTCGGTCACTCATGGTGTGCACCTCGCTGCTCGCCTCGGAGATGCCTCACACTAGAGCGCCACCGCGCTTCGCACGGTGTCTTCACCGACGATCGAGGAGTTTCCCCTTCCGCGTGCAGGACACTTCGAGAACGAGCTCCCGGTGAGGAACGGTCGCGATGCCGCGCGGCACAGCGCGGGGAGGCTTGCGTCTGCGCTCCGTCGCCGGAACCGTCAGGACGACGTCACGCATGATGGTGCCGATCGCGATCGCGATCTCGGTGTGCGCGAACGCCGCTCCGGGGCAGCGCCGGTACCCGCCGCCGAACGGCACGTATTCGAACGGGGTGGGGGTGCGGTCGAGGAAGCGCTGCGGCTCGAACCGATCCGGCTGTTCCCAGACAGCGCGATTGAAATGCAATGCGGGAACTGCGATCCCGACGATGTCTCCGGTCCGGCAGTGCCGTCCGATGACGGTCCGCGGTTGCGACAGCTTGCGCATCACGATCGGCACCGCGGGATGCATCCGCAGCGTCTCGAAGATCACCGCTGACAGATAAGGCAGCTTCGGCAAGTCCACGGTGGCGTGGTCGGATGCCAGTTCCCTTGCGAGCCGGTCGCGGACGCGGTCGTCACGATGAATGTGGTAGAGCGCCCACGCCAGCGCGGACGCCGTCGTGTCATGCCCGGCGACGAGCAATGTCCGCAGCTGCTCCAGAAGCTCGACGTCGTCGTCGGCGCTGCGGTACGTGTCGGTGAGGAGTTGGCCGAGAACGGTGCCGTCTGTAGCCGCTGGCTGTCGGCGTCCCGCCGAAACCTGTTCGGAGAGCATGTCGTTGAACTGTGCGCGCAGTGTCAGGAGCCGCGCCCATGGTCCACGCCCCGCGAATTCCCGGCGCAGCGCGGGCATCAGCATCAGCGGTGCGGTGTTGGCGTCCAGCAACTCCGACACCACCCGTTCGAACGCGTCGCTGCGGGGTCCGGGGGCGACGCCGAGAACGGTGTGGATGATGATGCGCTTCGTGATGGCCTGCGACATTCGGTGAAGCGGAATGCGATCGCCCGCGCGCCACCGCTGGGAATCCACCCTCACCGCCTCGGCGATCGCCTGGGCGCGGTCGCGCATCTGGGCTCCGCGAAACGCGGGGGACAGGTTCCTACGCTGACGTCGGTGCGTGTCGCCTGAGGTGAGGATCACCGAGGAGGCGCCGACGATCGGTTCGATGGGGTTCGGCGTCGGCGCACACAGCGCGTCGCGCGGCAGAGTCAGGATCTCCCGCGCACCCTCGGGTGTCGCGACGAAGTGGACCCGGCCCATCCCGGGAAAGACGACCGCGAACGGTTCGGTGCGATCCGAGCACCCGCGCATGACCCCGTCGGGGTCCAAGCCGGCCCGCAAGGACCGCCACCAGTCCTCACACCAGGCGTTTTGCGCGCCCAACAACCTCGTCCGCACATCTGACTACGACGATTCAGTCCACGTCGGGGTTCGGGTTAGCTCGCTCACACCCGCTTGCTGGAATGTGCGATCAGCCGACTCGGAGACCGTTGAGGACGTGGCCCAACTCGGTGAGCGCCCGGCGATGGGCCGCCTTCTGGTTGTCTGCCCGTGCGACGTTCATCGCCGTCTCGCACAGTGCGCCGTAGAGGAAGACGGCAAGGGGAGCAGCGGGCCGTCGCGCGATCCGGCCGGCCTCCACAGCCCTGACGATCGCCACCTCCATCATCTCCATCATCGGGGCCTCGAGGCGCCGCACGCCTTCCCAGCCGATCGCGGCGAGTGCGTCGAGGAGCATGATTCGTTGCAACCCCGGCTCGAGGCACTCCTCGAGGAACGACCGGCAGCACGCCTCGAAGGCGTCCCACGGATCGCGTTTGGACGCATAGACGGCGGGCATGACCGCGCACAGTCGCTCCACCTCGCGTGCGAGCACAGCCTCGAACAGCTGCTGCTTGCCCTGGAAGTGGTGGTACACCGCACCTTTGGTGACACGGGCTTCCGCCGCCACCGCGTCCAGCGAGGTGTCGGCGTACCCGTCGCGGGCGAAGAGTTCGCGAGCGGCGTCGACGAGCGCGGTTGTCGTCGCCTCGGTGCGCTCCGCCTGAGTTCGTCTTGCCTGCTTGGCCGGCACGAACTCACGATAACCGCTGTTCGGCAACGGCCCGCTCAGCGCGCTGTCACAGGACGCGGTACACGCGGTAGTCGATGTGGTCCGGCGACAGCACGTTGTAGCCGACGGCCACGACCTCGTTGAGCCACGCGTACCGCTCGTCGGCGGTCTCGAACGTCGGCGTTGTGCGCACGTAGGTCTGCTCGAACGGCAGCACCTCACCCGCGGCGAGCCTGCCGAGGCCGTCGGCGGGAATCTTGATCACGCCGCGGGTCTCGTAGTGGATGAGCGCGCCATCGTGGGTGCGCAGCGTCGCTCGGACGTCGATCCGTCCCACCTGATCGGTCCCGACGAGCAGCCAGTCGCCGCCGCCGGGAAGCAACTCGCCGCGCAGCCGTGGCCCGCCGATGACACCGCCCTTGGCGATGAACGTCAACCGGGTACCAATTGCGGTCGAAATAACCTGTGCCGGTTGCAGATCGACGTGCATATCGAACAGGTGCTCCGCGGGCAGCCGATCGAACAGGGGCAGCTGGTCTGCGGGTGAGGCATCGGCGATGGCGGTCATCGGGTTGCCGCTTCCATCGCCGCCTGCAGTTGCACCGAGTCGATGAACGTGTCCTTGCGGGCGACGAGTCCGTCCGGCGAGACGACGACGATGTCGAGGCAGTCGAAGCGGATGTCACCGGAGATCAGCGCCCAGTCCAGCACCCAGTGGTCGTCGCCGTAGAAGACCCGGTACGTCTCGAAGGAGAACTCCGGAAACACCTCGAACAGTTGCGCGAAGGTATCGCGGACGGCATCGCGGCCGTCGACCGCATCACCGCCGGTGTGCGTCCAGAACCGGGTGTTTTCTGTGTGCAGCGCGACGATCGCGTCGGGATCGCGTTTCTCCCATGCGGCGAAGTAGCGCTCGGAGATCGCTTTCACGTCGACGGCGGTGGTCGGGGACATCGAAGCTCCGATCTGGAAGTTACGTACTCTAGGTAGGTAATAACCTACCACGGGTATGCAAGGTTTAGGCAGATGTCGCGGTGTCAACATCGGCTGACCGGGTAACCAGCGAGTCGTGCGATCAAAGCCGCAGTGCTGGTTGACGGACATGGACGGAGTCCTCGTCCGCGAGGAACTCGCGTTGCCGGGCGCGGCCGACTTCCTGTCGTGCCTGGTCGAGAGGAAGCGGCCCTTTCTGGTGCTGACCAACAACTCGATCTACACGCCGCGCGATCTGTCGGCCCGGTTGGCGCGGTCCGGCCTGTCTGTTCCCGAGACCGCGATCTGGACCTCGGCCCTGGCGACCGCGGACTTTCTCGGTGACCAGCAGCCCAACGGTTCGGCCTATGTCATCGGCGAGGCGGGGCTGACCACGGCGCTACATGAGGTCGGCTACACGTTGACCGATGTGGAGCCCGATTTCGTCGTCCTCGGCGAAACCCGCACCTATTCGTTCGAGGCGATCACCAAGGCGGTCCGGCTGATCCTCGCCGGCGCCCGCTTCATCGCCACCAACCCGGATGTGACGGGCCCGTCGGCTGAGGGCCCCCTGCCCGCGACGGGATCGGTCGCGGCGATGATCACGAGGGCCACCGGCCGCGAGCCCTACTTCGTCGGCAAGCCCAACCCGATGATGTTCCGCAGCGCGCTCAACCGCATCGAGGCGCATTCGGAGAACACCTGCATGATCGGCGACCGGATGGACACCGACGTCGTCGCGGGCATCGAAGCCGGCCTGGAGACCATCCTGGTGCTGACCGGTTCAACCACGCGCGAGGAGGTCGGTCGGTACCCGTTCCGGCCCAACCGGGTGCTCGACAGCATCGCCGACGTCATCGATCTCGTGTGACGTCGGCGCCGTCGCGCCATGATGCTCGGTGTGATCGATGTCGAACTGGCACCCGAGGCGCGCGCATCCCTTCAGGCGATGGCCGACAAGGGCGACGCGCCGCCACGCTGCCGGGACGGCGCGATCAACAGCGCCGTCGGACACGCGGTGACGCGCCTGCTGTCAGACGATCTGTCGGGCATCGTGCGGCCGTGGCACCTCGACGCGCTGCGACGCGGGGCCGAGCACCTCGGTGACGTCACGTCGGCGCGCGTAGTGGCCGTCGACGCCGACGCTGCGGTGGTCGAGTTGATCCCCGCGGGACAGCGCATCCTGTTCCGCGGCGTCGACGACGGCTGGCGCCTGGTGCGGTTCGTCGACGGCGACGACATCAGCCTGCGTCCGGAGACCACGCGGCGCGTCGCACTAGAAGGCTGGGGGCCCGACTCGGTCCTCACGGCGCTGGGCCTGGTCAAGCCCGAAGGCGTGAAGCTCGAAGTTGTCGACGAATACCAGGGGCAGGGCCAGACCGAGACATCACACCGCTACCAGTGGACCGATGACGCGGGCCGGTCGATCGTGGCCGAGCAGATCACAAACGAGATTTTCGACGGCGCGACGCCGCGATGGACCTATGTTCGAGGGGTGATCATCGACGGTGACCGCGGGGTGCTGTTGCACGGCGACGGCGACAGCGCGTTGGTCACCGAGGGGTGAGCGGATGGCCGAGATCGAGCTGATCGGGGTGCCGTTCGACGGCTATGGGCGTCCCGCCAACCAGGCGCGGGCGGCGACGGCGCTGCGCGGGGCCGGGCTGCTCGACGCCTTCGAACACCACCACGTCGCAGCCCACGGCGACCTCGACCTCCCTGCCGGAGACCCTGCCAGGGGGCCGACGACCAGCCTGATCAACGAGCGAGCGCTGCTGGCGATGACGCGGACGCTCAACGAGCGTGTCGGGGCGGCGGTGACGGCGGGCAGGCTGCCGATCGTCTACGGCGGCGACTGCTCGGTGCTGTTCGGTGTCGTCACCGGGTTGCGCGACCACGTCGGCGACGTCGGCCTCGTCTTCATCGACGGCCACGAGGACACGATGCCGCTCGACGTGTCCGAGGACGGTGAGGCTGCCAACACCGAGATCGGGCTGCTTCTCGGGCTGACGGGCCGCTCCCTGGGCGGGGAACTCGGGGACCGGCTGCCCGCGCTCGAACGCGATCGCCTCGTGGTGCTCGGGCCGCGCGACGACGCCTGGCGACAGCAGTTCAACGTCGGCACGCTCGCCGACAGCGGGGTGTGGGTCGCCCCGCTCGCGGAAGTGGCGGACGATCCCGCCGGTGCGGGACGCCGGGCCATCGAGCAGCTCACCGGGCGGGTGGACCGGTGGTGGCTACACATCGACCTCGACGTGCTCGATCCTGTCGAGTTCCCCGCGCAGGGCCTACCGGAGTTCCCCGACGAGCCAGGCGGCCTGAGCTGGGAGCAGCTCACCGACATGGTGATGGCCTTGTTCACCACGCCCGCGACATGCGTCGGGGGCAGCATCGCGATCTACGACCCCGACCAGGATCCCGACGCCAGAGGCGCGACGCAGATCGTCGCGTTCATCCGTAACGTGGTGGCGCGCCCCACGATCACTCGCTGAACCAGGAGACCCGTGGCCGAACCGATCGACGAGCATTTCACCGCCGCCGTCGCGGCGATGAACCCTTCGGCGCGCAGACCCGCCGACGACGAGCCGCTACGCGACGGGTCGTCCCTGACGGCACGGGTGTGCTTGGCGCTGTTCGACGTTCAGCTCGGCAGCCGCCACCTCGACCTCGCCGCACGATGGCTGCGCTCGCAGGGCAGGGGCTACTACACCATCGGGTCGTCCGGCCACGAGGGCAACGCCGCCGTCGCCGCCGCGCTGCGGCCCACCGATCCCGCGCTGCTGCACTACCGGTCGGGCGCGTTCTTCCTCGCTCGCGCGGCGCTCGTCGACGGACGCGAACCGCTTCGCGATGTGCTCCTCGGCCTGGTCGCGGCCACCGACGAACCGATCGCCGGCGGTCGGCACAAGGTGTTCGGTCGCCATGACCTGCACATCATCCCGCAGACGTCGACGATCGCCTCGCATCTGCCCCGCGCGCTCGGGGTCGCATTCTCGATCGCGCGGGCCAAGAAACTCGGGGTCGCCTGCGAGTGGCCCGACGATGCGGTGACGGTGTGCAGCTTCGGCGACGCGTCGGCGAACCACTCGACGGCTGTCGGTGCGATCAACGCCTCGCTGCACTCGGCATACCAGGGCGTGCCGATGCCCCTGTTGTTCGTGTGCGAGGACAACGGCATCGGCATCAGCGTGAAGACACCGCGCGGCTGGATCGAGCACAGCTACGGAAACCGCGACGGGTTGGCGTATTTCACCGCGGACGGATGCGATCTCGCCGAGGCGTTCGACGCCGCGACGGCCGCCGCGTCCTGGGTGCGTACCCGTCGGCGCCCCGCATTCCTGCACCTGCGCACGGTGCGCCTGATGGCCCACGCCGGCTCCGACTATGAACCGGCGTACCGCAGGCCCGATGAGATCTCAGGCGACTACACGCGAGATCCCTTGGTGCGCACAGCCGAATTGCTGGTGGCCGAAGGTGTCCTGACTCCGACCGAGGCGATCGACCGTTACGAGGCGAAGCGCGCCGAGGTGTTGAAGCTGGCCGAGGAGGTCGCCGAGTCCGCGCAGCTCGACAGCGCGGAGGCGGTGATGCAGCCCCTGACGCTCGCCGCGCAGGACGTGGCCGCCGCGGCACCGTCGTCGCTGGCCGCGTCGGTGCGATCGAACGACCCCGACGCGCCGATGACCGTGGCGATCGGCATCAACCGCGCGCTCGACGACATCCTCGACCGCTACCCGGAGGCGATCGTCTTCGGTGAAGACGTCGCGCGCAAAGGCGGCGTCTACGGCGTGACGCGTGGGCTGCTCAACAGGACCAGTTCGGCGCGGGTGTTCGACACGCTGCTCGACGAACAGTCGATCCTCGGATTGGCGCTCGGAGCAGGGGTTTCCGGGCTGCTCCCGATACCGGAGATCCAGTACCTCGCCTATCTGCACAACGCGGCAGACCAGATCCGCGGTGAGGGCGCGACGCTGCAGTTCTTCTCGAATCGGCAGTACCGCAACCCGATGGTCGTTCGGGTCGCGGGTTACGGCTACCAGAAGGGGTTCGGCGGGCACTTCCACAACGACAATTCGATCGCCGCGATCCGCGACATCCCCGGCGTGGTCATCGCGTCGCCCGCGCGTCCCGACGACGCGGCGGCGATGCTGCACACCTGCGCCGCGGCCGCGAAAACGGCAGGGGCAGTGTGCATCTTCCTAGAGCCGATCGCGCTGTACCACACCCGCGACCTTCACGCTGACGGCGACGAGCAGTGGCTCGCGAAGTATCCAGAAGCGGGTGTGCCGCTCGGAAAAGCCCGAACCTACGGCGAGGGAAGGGATCTCACGATCCTCACCTTCGCCAACGGTGTGCGGATGAGCCTGCGCGTCGCGCGACGGCTCGAGGCGCGCGGCATCGCGGCGCGAGTCGTCGACCTGCGCTGGCTCGCGCCGCTTCCCGTCGAGGACATGCTGCGGGAAGCCGACGCAAGCGGCAAAGCTCTCGTCGTCGACGAAACCCGGCACACCGGAGGAGTAGGCGAGGGCGTCGTCGCCACCCTGCTCGAGCACGGCTACACGGGAGCCGTGGACCGGGTCGCGAGCGCGGACAGTTTCATCCCGCTCGGCGACGCTGCACTCGAGGTGTTGCTGTCCGAGGAGACGATCGAAACCGCGGCCGTCAAGCTCGTCGGCTAGTGGCGCAGTCGCGCTTGATAGCTTGAGCCGATGACTGATGCCCCGAGCGCCGCACGGCCGCTGGCCGGTGTGCGGATCGTGGAGATATCGAGCTTCGTCGCGGTGCCGCTGGCGGGCATGACGCTGGGTCAGCTCGGTGCGGAGGTGGTGCGGGTCGACCCGATCGGCGGCGCCGCCGACTACCGTCGCTGGCCGGTCACCGAAGGCGGCACCAGCATTTACTGGGCAGGCCTCAACAAGGGCAAGCGGTCGGTGGCCGCCGACTTCCGGTCCGCCGAAGGTCAGCAGCTCGTGCAACGGCTGATCGCCGACGCAGGTGTCCTGATCACGAATGTCGCGGGCCGCGACTGGCATTCCTACGACACGCTGACCGCGCTGCGTCCCGATCTGATCCACGTCGAGGTGTCGGGGCGCGCCGACGGCGGCACCGGCGTGGACTACACCGTCAACGCGGGCCTCGGCTTCCCGATGGTGACGGGACCCCCTGGCCTCGCGAACCCGGTCAACCACGTGCTGCCCGCGTGGGACGTGTCATGCGGTCTCTATGCGGCGCTGTCGGTGGTGACCGCGCTGCGGCATCGCGACGCCACCGGCCAGGGCCAGCGGATCTCCATTCCGCTCGAGAATGTCGCGCTGGCGACGGCGGGCAACCTCAGCTTCCTCACCGAGGTGATGGTCAACGGCACGTCGCGGCAACGGATCGGCAATTCGATATACGGGCAGTACGGCCAGGAGTTCACCAGCAGCGACGGAACGTCGTTCATGCTCGTGGCGCTGACCAATCGCCACTTCCGGGATCTCACCGAGCTCACCGGGACCGCGAATGCCGTTGCGTCACTGGAGGAGACACTCGAGGCCGATTTCACCGACGAGGGGGACCGCTACCGGCACCGCGATGCGCTGTCGGCGCTTTTCGCCGAGTGGTTTGCTGCGCATACGGCGCCGGAGATCGCTGAAGCGCTCGCGGCCTCCTCGGTTCTGTGGGAGCGCTACCGCACGTTCGCGGAAGTGGCCGACGACTCGCGGGTGACGGCCAATCCCTTGTTCACCCGGCTCGACCAGCCGCGCGTCGGCGATTATCTGGCGCCGGGTCTGCCGGTGGCCATCAACGGTGACTACGCACCCGCGGTCGCCGCGCCCGCGCTCGGCGACGACACCGCCGATGTGCTCACCGAGTGGCTCGGCCTCGACAAGGACGACGTCGACGCGCTCAACGAATCGGGGATTGTGCGGTGAGCCGACTACTGGACCTGCTGGAACTGGATCGCGGCGCCGACGACACATGGATCGGAGCGGCCAGCGGTCCGGAGGGCAAGCGCTCGTTCGGCGGCCAGTTCGTCGCCCAGAGCCTGGCAGCCGCCTGCAGAACCGTGGACGGCGACCGGTCGCCGACGAACATGCATCTGCAGTTCCTGCGCGGGGGACAGGCCGGCGATCCGGTCTCCTACACCGTCACACCGGTGTTCGACGGGCGAACCGCGGCGGCCCGTCGGGTCGACTCCCGGCAGGACGGGCGGCTGCTGACGACGTCGTCGGTGTCTTTCGCCATTGACCTGCCGGGGCCCGAACACGGCCGCCGGGATGGCATGCCCGGTGATCCGGATCGGTTGCCGCAGACCGGACCCGCCGGTCCGGCACCGTCGATGCCGCTCGACGAGCTGGACATCAGGATCGCCGACGACAGCGACGGCGGCGAGTTCGTGCGGCGGTTCTGGTGGCGCGCAACGGTTCCGATTCCCGACGAGCCACTGCTTCACACGCTTGTGGCGGTGTACGTCACCGACGTGTACATGATCGACCCTGCGCTGCAGGTGCACGGGCACTCGATGCAGGCACGGACTCACCGCAGCGGCACCACCGATTCGTCGATCTGGTTCCATCAACCGGTGCGCGCCGACGAGTGGAACCTGCTCGAGACCCGGTCGCCGGCGGCCGCCCGCGGACGCGGTGTCGTGACCGGCAGCCTTGTTCGCGCCGACGGGGTGATTGCGGCGACCCTGGTTCAGGAAGGGCTCATCGCAGAGCGGGAATCGAAGCCGCAGTAGCGGCGTCGTCGCTGCGCTCGCGGAATCGCCTGCGCGCCGTGTCGACCAGTCGGGTGATCAACACGCCCACGACGATCGCGCCGAGGACACCGAGGAAGGGATGGGAGTCGAACAGCGGATAGATCTGATAATGCGTCAGATAGGTGTACAACGACGCCTCCGCGATCGTGCCCGCGACAACCGTGCACCACGCCGGGCATCGAATGGCGGGAAGCCAGATCAACAGCAGGAAGCCGGCCATTACCAGCATCTCTCGATGTGTGTTCTCGAAATAGCCGTGCACACTGACGATCAGCACCACTGTCACGATCAGCCGCTGCCACACCGTCGAGGACTTCGCAGCCGCCCAGCCCACCGCAAAGAACCAGAACGCGAGGATCGTGAACCATGCCTCGCGCCCGAAGTGCAGGCCGAGGAGGTCGTAGCGGACCGCCAATCCCAGCACGAGGAATGCCGCGGCGAACGCGAACGGGCGTCGGCGCTCCAGCCGGTCGGCGGCGGGCAGCCAGACGACCAGGGTGAGCGCCAGCAGGATCCACACCAGCACTTCGATGAACCAGAGCCGGCCCGCCGTCATGCTGTCGTCGGGGCCGAAGAACTTCTCGACGAGGAACAGATTCGTCCAGTGGTAGTCGTCGGTGATCATCAACGCCAACGCAATCCAGATCACCGAGGGCACGACGATCCATGTCATCGTCTTGCGAAGGTGGCGAACACGATCCGTGCGCGGGACCGGCGTCAGGCAGAAGCGGCCGAAGTTGTAGCCGGCGATTCCCAGCAGAAGATGCGCGCCACCCCACATCTCGTAAAGGGTGGCGTGGGACCCGATGATCAACACGATCGCCACCGCGCGCAGGGCGACGCTGGTTTCGAGCGTCGCGCCGAGCAACGGCCACGACCGGCGCGTCGGCGGGGTGATGCGCTCCAACTCGGCCAGCGGCCGCCGCTGCCAGTCCGACGGCAGCCTGCCGAGCGCCCGCTCGAGCCGGACCGACATCGCCACGTAGGACAGTGAGTTGCCGCCGAGGTCGACGAAACTCTGGTCGGGGCGGATCGTTCCGGCATCGATCTGCAGCACGTCGGCGAACAGCGCGCGCAGGTCGCCCGCGGACGCCGCGGTCTCGCCGGTTCCGTGTGCCAGCTGCCGGATGGCTTGGTGATCGGGCTTGCCCGACGGCAGCAACGGGAGCTCGGCCACGGTGATCACCCGCACGGCGGCGGCGGGCAGTCCGGAAGCGGCTGTCGTGATGCGTTGCACCGCAACGCTGTCGGTGCTGACGGCGGCCACCACCAGGCATTCGCCGTCGTCAACGCAGAATGCCGTCACGCCTTCTTCGCTGAGTGCGGCCTCCACCCGCTGCAGGTCGATCCGTAGACCGTAGAGCTTGACGAAGCGGCTGCTGCGACCGATCACCTCGTAGAGCCCGTCGGGCGAGCGACGCGCGACGTCGCCGGTGCGCAGCCTCTCGACCGTCTTGCCCAGCGCAAGGTCGCCCGGGGTATGGGCGTAACCCATCATCACGTTGGGTCCCTGGTACACCAGCTCACCCACATCGGGCTCGGACCAGCCGTCGATGGGTTCGAGCGAGAGAGTGCCGCCGGGAATGGGACGCCCGATCGATGTGGGCCGGGACTCGGCGAGTTCGGGTGGCAGGTAAGCCATTCTGGCTGTCGCCTCCGTCGCGCCGTACATGACGAACAATTGCCAGCCGTGGCGCCTGCCGAGTCTGGCGAAGGTGCGCACGCGGTCGGGTGACAGCCTGCCGCCGGCCTGGGTGACGTACCGGAGGTCGGGCAGCCCGCTGCCGTCGAAGCCGATCCGGTCGAGCATCTCGAACGTGTACGGCACGGCGGCGAACGATGTGCCGCGGTGTTCGCGCAACAGCGTCCAGAAGGCGTCGTCGACGACCGAGCGATCGGTCAGGATCAGCCCGGCGCCGCGCAGGAGGTGACTGTGGATCACGGAGAGGCCGTAGCAGTACGACATCGGCAGAGTGGTTGCCGCTCTGTCGGTTTCCCGGATGTCGAGGTACTGCGCGATTGCCTCTGCGTTGGCGACCACGTTGCGGCGGGACAACCTGACGAGCTTCGGCGAGCCGGTGCTGCCCGACGTCGACAGCAGTAGCGCCAGCTCGGGATGGAGTCGGTGCGCACTGCCGACACGGCGTTCGTGGATGCCGTCGGCGTCGATGACGACGTCGGGATCGTAGGTCCGCAGCACCGCGGGATGACTGCGCCCATCCGACATCGGCAGCACGACGTGACCGCCCGCGAGCGCGCCGAGATACTGCACCAACGCGGTGAGATCGTTGCGGGTCTCGAGCAGTACGAGCCTGCGCGTCCGGCCGAGAACCGCCGCGACGTCTGCCACCTCATCGGCGAGGGCGCGGTAGGTCAGCGTGGTGGCGTCGGTCAGCACCGCAATGCGGTCGCCGTGGTCGCGCAAGTGGTCGACGAGCGGGCTCACCGCAGGACGACCCCGTTGCCGATCACGTCGATGCGAACCTTGGCGTCGATCCCCGGCGGATCGAGGCTGTGCTGACGCACGACGATCGGCGCGACGTCGCCCGCGGGGTCGATCGTCAGCAGCACATCGTGGCCCAGGAATTCCATGCCCACCACGGTGCCGATGCCGTTGTGCGTGGCACTGTCCGAAACCACCGTCGCGACAAGCTGTTCCGGTCGAAGCGCGAGCGTCGCGGGCCCGTCACCCAGTGACGTCTGCACGGGCACGCGACCCAGCGCGCAGTCGGCGAAACCGGAGTCGACGGTGCACGGCAGAGAGATGCAGTCGCCCAGGAATTCGGCGGTGAAGCGGTCGTTGGGGCGACGGTAGACATCCTGGGGGGCACCGACCTGTGTGAAGCGGCCGTCACGCATGACCGCGATCTGGTCGGCGATCGACAGGGCCTCCTCCTGGTCGTGTGTGACCAACAGCGTCGTCACCCCGGAATCGGCGAGCAGTCGGGCCACCGCCTTGCGGGTCGACGCGCGCAGCCCCGTGTCGAGCGCGCTGAAGGGTTCGTCGAGGAGCATCAGCACCGGTTTGCGCGCCAACGCTCGAGCGAGGGCCACCCGTTGCTGCTGGCCACCGGACAGCTGATGCGGCTTACGCGAGGCGAATGAGGCGTCGAGAGAGACGGTTTCGAGCAGCTCCGCCACCCGCTTGCGGACCTCGCGGCTGCGCGCCGCGCCCGGTAGGCCGTACGCCACGTTCTGCCCGACGGTCAGATGGGGGAACAGCGCCCCGTCCTGGGCGACGTAGCCGACGCTGCGCCGGTGCGAGGCGATCGACCGGTCGCGGCTGGCCACCTTGCGGTCGCCGATGGTGACGGTTCCGGCGTCGGGTGTCTCGAACCCGGCGACCAACCGGAGCAGCGTCGTCTTGCCACACCCCGACGATCCGACGACGGCCGTCGTGCTGCCCTCTTGGACGTCCAGGTCGATGTGGTCGAGGACGGTGTGGCCGTTGAACGACTTGGCGAGTCCGCGGATGTCGAGCATGGCGGTCACAGCGCGGCCACCTTCGTCGACTGCCGGAACAGGATCAGCGTCACCGGGATGGCGAGCACCACCAGCGCGAGCGCATACGGTGCCGCCGACGCGTAGTCGAGCTCGCTGCTGAAGGACCAGAAAAGCATCGACAACGTCCGCGTGCCGGTGGGTGCGAGCAACAGGGTGGCCGTCAATTCGGTTGCCACGGCGACGAATACCAGGGATCCGGCCGCCGCGGCGGCGGGTGCTGTCAGCCTGAGCGTGACCCGGAGGAATGTCGCGGTGGGCGACCGGCCCAGCGAACGCGAGGCCTCCTCGAGGCTCGGCGGCACCTGGGCCAGACCGGCGCGCACATTGACCAGCGCACGCGGCATGAACAACAGAACGTACGCGAACACGATCAGCGGTAGGGACTGGTAGAGCGGGCGGACGAAGTGAATCGCAACCGTCACCAGTGCCAGCGCGGTGACGATGCCGGGCAGCGAGCTGGTGATGTAGTTGGCGCCCTCCACCGCACGGGCGAGCACGCCGTTCGATCGGACGGCCACCCATGCCACCGGAAATGCCAGCACCGTCGTCAGCGCCGCGGCGGCGGCCGCCAGTGCCACCGTCTGCCCCAGGGCGTTGGTGATTTCACCGAAGTCCCACACCTCGGCGCCGCCGATCCACAGCCAGCGCAGGATCGTCCACACCGGTACACCGATCGCGAGGATTGCGAGCACCAGGAGGCCAGCTGTGGCTGGAAAAGCGTTGCGGCCCAGGTGAGCGGGCACTGCGGCCCGCGGTGCGCCTGCGCCGATCCTGGCGTACCGCGCCCGACCGCGGGCAGCGGCTTCGACGAGCAGCAGCACGAGGCACAGGAGCACGAGCACACCCGCCAGCATGCTGCCCGCGGCCCCGTCGAAAGTGACCTGGAACTGCTGGAAGATCGCGACGGTGAAGGTGTCGAACCGGACCAGCGCGAACGCGCCGTATTCGGCGAGCAGATGGACGCCGATCAGCAGCGCGCCTCCGAGGATCGCCAACCGCAACTGCGGGAGCACCACACGAAAGAACACGCCGACGGTGTCGGACCCGAGCGCGCGTGCTGACTCCTCGACAGCAGGGTCGAGCCTGCGCAGCGTCGCGGCGACCGGCAGATACATGAACGGGAAATACGACAGCGTCGTGATCAACACACCCGCCCACAACCCGTTCATCGACGGGATCGCACCCACCCACGCATAGCTGTTGACGAACGCCGGAACAGCAAGCGGCGCAACGAACAATGGGCGCCAGAACGTACGGCCGGGGAGGTCGGTGCGCTCGACGAGCCACGCCACCGCCACGCCGATGACCACGCAGAGCGGCACGGTGACGACGACGAGTGCGACAGTGTTGACGAGCAGCTCACCGACCCGCGGGCGGACCACCAGCTCGTAGGCGCGTGACCATCCGACGGAGATCGCGCCCCACACCACGTAGCCCAGTGGAATGCACGTGGCGGCGACCAGTAACGCGACCGTGGCCGAAACCAACGGACCGGGGCGGGCGCCCTGATCCGACCGCGGAGCCGGTGCCGCGGGTCGCGAGACTGGGGGAGCAACCACCTAGAGCAGGCCAGCTTTCGTCATCAGATCGGTCACCGTCTGCGCATCGAGCGTCGACGGATCCACCTTCGGCGCTTGCAGCGAATCAAGCGGCGGCAGAGCCGGATTCGCGGGCACACCGCTGGCCACCGGGTACTCGAACGAGGTGCCCTTCTCCAGGACCTCCTGGCCCGCCTTGCCGGTGACGAACTTGATGAACTGCTGTGCCTGATCGGCCTTCTTGCTCGACTTCAGCACACCGCCGCCGGACAGGCTGACGAACGCGCCGGGGTCGGAGTTCTTGAAGTAGTGCAACGCCGTGTTGCCGCTGCCTTCTTTCGTCTTGGCCTGATCGCGGAACCAGTAGTAGTGGTAGATGATGCCGCCGTCGACCTCACCGGCGTTGACGGCCTTCATGGTCGCGATGTTGTCGTTGTAGATCGTGGCGTTGGCTTTCATCCCGTCCAGCCACTGGGATGTTGCGGCCTCACCCTTCAGCTGCAGGTACGCCGCCACGATGGCCTGGAAGTCGGCCTTCGCCGGTGCGCCACCCCAACGCCCCTTCCACGCGGGCTGCTGCAGATCGGTCATCGACTTCGGCAGCTGATCGGGGCGCAGCTTGGTCTTGTTGTAGACGAACACGGTGCTGCGAGCGGCGACGCCGGTCCACTTACCGGTGGCCGGCCGGTACTGGGGCGGCACCTGGTCGAGGGTGTCGGCGTTCAGGTCGGCGAACAGACCCGCCTTCTCGACGGCCGCCATCGCGGGGGAATTCTCGGTGAGGAAGACGTCGGCGGGGGAGGCATCGCCCTCGGCGACCAGCTGATTGCCCAACTCCGTGTCGCCGCCCTGGCGGTAGGTGACCTTGATACCGGTCTCCTTGGTGAAGGCGTCGATCCACTCCTTGGTCAGGGATTCGTGCTGTGCGTTGTAGACCAGCAAACCGTCGCTCTCATCGGAACCCGAACACGCGGTCATTCCGAGTACGACGGCGAAGGCCGCCACGAGCGCACCGATCCGGGTCCTACGACGTTGTCCTGGCTCCCCACGTCCGCGGTGTCGCAATCCAGGCGTCCTTCCCGCGCGCGTCGGCGCTTTAGCTGAGGTTTACCTAAATCAAGATACCCGTTGCCGTTGTTTCATCGGGCCGCCCCGTCGGAATCGGAGATCTGTGAATCAGCTGGCACCTTTGGCGCGCGACGCGGCGCGCGAAGGGCGTGGTGGCGTCACCGGGACAGGTGGTGGCGCTTCTCGAGTCGTTTCAGTAGGGGGTCACATGCGGCCGTGCTTGCTTCGCACGAAGCTGTACGCGCCGAACGCCGCGATTCCGATGGCCGCCAGGATCAGCAGGATCTTGCCGAAGGGCGCCTGACCGAGCGTCTTGACGGCGGCATCCAGACCCGACGCCTTTGCGGGGTCGGCCTGCAGCGTCGCGAGGATCACGAGCAGACCTGCACCGGCGAGGACGAGGCCCTTGGCGACGTAACCGGTGATGCCGACAGCGGTCACGCCGGTGCCGCCGGACACCTGAAGATCTTTGAGGAACTTCTTCGACGCGCCCTTGTAGACGTGGTAACCGCCGACGGCCGCCACCCCGATTCCGACGACGATCAGAAGCGCTTTGCCCCACCCCGACTGCATGAGCTGGGCCGATAGTCCACTGTTCTGTTGGCCACTGGACTGGCCGCTGCCCGTCGCGAACTTGAGTGCGGAAAAAGCGATCGCGAAGTTGACGATGCCCAGTCCCAGCGCCTTGGCGCGCTTCCAGGCCGGCGAGTCGTCCTGCTGGCGCCCGGAGCTCTCACCGGGCTTGGCGCCGATGACGGCTTCGCCGACGCGCCAGAGGCCGAGCGCGAACAGCCCGATCGCCGCGACCCACAGCATCACCGCGCCCCCGGGTTGCTTGGCGAGGGTGCTGAGGGCGCCGGACTGGTCGGCGTTGCCGCCCGTCCCGAACGCCAGGCGCAGGATGATGAAGGCGACGAGCAGATGAAGCACACCGCTGGCGGCGAAGCCGGCACGTGCGGTGTATTCGAAGGCCTTGCTGTCCGTCGCGCGGTGGACGGCTCCGTGGACTGACGTATTGGTCATCTCGACCTCCTCGGGGGCCGGATACCCCGTTTTTGACGGGGGCGAAACCACGAGATCACAGCGAAAGCAGAGGTTTCTCCGTTGACGGCGTTGGCGGAATGTGCCCGTGCCTGGGTGTCGGTAGGGTTCCAGCCGAGGAGCGTGCGCATTGTCGTTGTCGATCGTGTTCGCCGTGCTCTTGTCGGCGCTACTCCATGCAACCTGGAATTCGTTGGCTCACGCCGTTTCCGATCGGCTGGTGGGGTTCGCGCTGATCGGGT
>DATEIG010000674.1:0-10776 GCA_035279185.1 Mycobacterium sp. | reverse complement strand
TGAGGCCCTTGTGCTTCGGGGCGTCGGGGTCGGTGCGCACGAACGTGAGGATCACATCGGCGTCGTGGGCGCCCGAGGTCCACACCTTCTGACCGTTGACGACGAAGTGGTCGCCGTCGCGCACCGCCCTCGTCCGCAACGACGCCAGATCCGAGCCGGCGCCCGGCTCACTCATCCCGAGCGACGCGGTCATCTCAGCACGAAGGATCGGCACCGCCCATTTCTGCTGCTGCTCGCTGGTGCCGTACGAAATGAGCGACGCGGCAATAATGCCGACGCCTTGCGGGTTGTAGGTCTGGTAGACCCGCCGTCGAGAGAGTTCCAACAGGTATGCGTACTGCTGCAGGATCGTCGCGTTGCGGCCGCCGAACTCCGGCGGGTTGCCAGGCACCAGCCAGCCGTTGTCGAACATCAGTCGCTGCCACCGGCGGGCCCATTTGGGGACGTCACTGCTGGACGACGACCGATCGCGCGCTTCGGCTTGGGGCGGCAGGTGCGCGTCGAGGAACGCCACGAACTCGGCGCGGAATGCTTCCACGTCGGCGTCAAAATTCAGCTGCACGAAGCTCCCAGCCGGTCCGTGGAATCGCGAAGGTCTTCCATCATGGATCTAATGAGAATAGTATTCTCATGCTGCGAAAGTTACAATCTCAGACACGTTGGCCGCGAGGGGGTCGAGGACCGCTATGGCAAGGCGTTCTCCGGTACAGTCAGTTCATGTTCTCACCAATCGGCAAGCATCCGAGCCGCCGGTGACAAGCCCCAGCGAAGAGCCCGCCTGGAAGCAGCGCGCGGTCGAACGCTCGATCAAGACAGCGAAGCTCCGAGCCGCTCAACGGGTCCAGCGATTCCTCGACGCCGCTCAGGCGATCATCATCGAAAAGGGCAGCACAGACTTCACGGTGCAGGAGGTCGTCGACCGGTCGCGTCAGTCACTTCGCAGCTTCTACCTGCAGTTCGACGGTAAACACGAGCTTCTTCTCGCACTCTTCGAGGATGCGCTGAGCCGCTCCGCCGACCAGATTCGCGCCGCGACCGCCAGCCATGACGACCCGATGGAACGGCTGAAGGTCGCCATTCAGCTGCTGTTCGAGTCGTCAAGGCCGGATCCGACGGCAAAGCGGCCGCTGTTCACCGACTTCGCACCGCGTCTGCTGGTGTCGCACCCGTCCGAGGTGAAGATCGCCCACGCGCCGCTGCTGGCCCTGCTCACGGAGTTGATGGAGGATGCCGCCGCGGCGGGCAAGCTGCGGCCGAGCATCAACCCCAAGCGGATGGCCGCGATGACGATGCAGACAGTCATGTTCAACGCTGCGCAATCCAGCGGCGACGAGAACGACGAGGCGGGCCATCCGATCACCGCCGACGAAGTCTGGGACTTTTGCTCACAAGGATTCGCAGGCTGACCCTGAGAATTACGTTCTCTCAGCGGTAGAATTCCGCTTACACTTGCGGCTGTGCCAGACCCGTGGACAGACCTGCTCGAGTGTCTCCACCTCACGCCGACGCGCGACGACGACCAATCCGCGGCAATCGGGCCTGCAGCATTTCACGGCCGCAATCAGCAGCTCGATTACCACCGGGTTTTCGGCGGTCAGCTGCTCGGCCAGCTCGTCGAGGCGGCCCGCAGGTCCTGTCCCGGCAAGTCGGTGAAATCGCTGCACACAGTGTTCGCCAGGGAGGGCCGCGCGCAGCATCCGGTGGTGTTCGAGGTGACACGCCACCACGAGGGCCGCTCGTTCGCGACCCTGACGATCGCGTGCCGTCAGCAACCCCTCGACGACGAAGCCCGCGTGCTGGCCACGAGCTCGGTCAGCATGCACGTCGTCGAGGACGGTCCTGAGCACCAGGAGGTGGCCGCAGTGCCGCCGGTCCTCGGACCCGAGCACACGCTCACTCTGGACCTCCTCCCATGGGAAACGCGCTCGACGGTCGACCTCAACCTCACCACGACCGGACCCCCGGAGTTCGAATTCTGGATGCGCACACCGGAAGTCGATCCGGCACTGGCCCCCGCGCTCGCCGCCTACGCCACCGACCTGACTTTGATCGGCACGGCGCTGCGGCCGATGGATGGACTGGGTCAGCGCGGTAACGGCACCCAGTTCACCTCCGCCGTCACCTCCCACACACTGTGGTTCCACCGGCCGTTCCGCACCGACGAATGGTTGCTGTTGCGCCAGGACAGTCCTCTGCTCGCACACGGCCGATGCTTCGGACGCGGCGACGTGATGACCGAGGACGGCGTTCTCGTCGCCTCCTACAGCCAGGAGGCGCTCGTGAGGATGGCGTCATGAGCCCCTGGCAACACGAGAAGCGCGTTCTACTAAGCGGAGAGTACAAATTGCGAAAAAGTACTGTGCCGTTGACACCCGTGCGCCGCTGATGACAGAGTTGGTGAGACAGTGACGAGCCACCTGTCTTATGCCGCTTAGTCGTGCGAAAGGCGACCTGTGACGATCAGTGCCGAGAATTCCGAGGTGCACAGCGCCGCGGTCGCCGACGAGTTGTACTACGACCCGTATTCCGTCGATCTCAACATGGCCCCGTACGCCGTGTTCGCTCGTCTGCGTGAAGAGGCGCCGCTGTACTACAACGACAAGCACGACTTTTATGCGTTGAGTCGCTACGACGACGTCAACAAGGCCGTCATCGACCACGAGACGTTCATCTCAGGACGCGGCGCGCTGCTCGAGATCATCAAGTCGGGGATGGAGATTCCCCCGGGAACGCTCATCTTCGAAGACCCGCCGATTCACAACATCCACCGCAACCTGCTGTCCCGAGTGTTCACCCCACGCAAGGTGCTGGCGCTGGAACCGCAGATCCGGGAGTTCACCGCCCGTTGCCTCGATCCCCTGATCGGCGCCGACACCTTCGACTTCGTCAACGACCTCGGCGAACAGATGCCGATGCGGGTCATCGGCATGCTGCTGGGAATCCCCGAGGAAGACCAGCGTCGCGTGACCGACCACGGAGAGGCGACACTGCAGAGCAGAGAAGTCGACCTGCTGGCCAGCGGCGAGGTGTTCGCCGAGTTCATCGACTACCGCACCGAGCACCCTTCCGACGACATCATGACCGACCTGCTCAACGCCGAATTCGAGGACGAGAACGGCACCGTTCGCAAGTTGGCGCGCGAAGAGCTGTTGATGTACCTCACGGTCATCGCGACTGCGGGGAGCGAAACCACGACGCGTCTGATCGGTTGGGCGGGAAAGACACTCGCCGACCACCCGGATCAACGCGCTCAACTCGTGGCCGACCCGACTCTGATCCCGCAGGCGGTCGAAGAGATCCTGCGCTGGGAGCCACCCGCGCTTCAGATCGCTCGCTATTCGACCCGCGAGGTCGAATACCACGGCCACGTCGTGCCGGAAGGATCGGCGGTGCTGATGCTCGTCGGGGCCGCCAACCGAGACCACCGGCGCTTCCCGCCGAACGGAGACGTCTTCGACATCCACCGGGATCAGCGCTCTCACATGACCTTCGGCGCCGGGACACACTTCTGCATGGGTAACGCGTTGGCCCGCCTGGAGGGCAGGGTCGCACTCGAAGAGATCCTCAAGAGATTCCCGACATGGGAGGTCGACTGGCCGAACGCCCGTCCGTCGCAGACCACGGCGGTCCGCGGCTGGGATTCGATGCCGACGATCATCAACTGACTTCACCAACAACCCACTATCACTAAAAGGATTGGAAGACATGACTGGACGCGTTGAAGGCAAGGTCGCATTCATCACCGGCGCCGCTCGCGGGCAGGGTCGGGCGCACGCGGTGCGGCTGGCCGAGGAGGGCGCCGACATCATCGCCGTCGACATCTGCAAGCAGATCGACAGCGTGCAGATCCCGCTCGCCACGCCCGAGGATCTCGCGGAAACCGCCGATCTGGTCAAGGGTCTCAACCGCCAGATCTACACCGCCGAGGTCGACACCCGTGACTTCGACGCGCTGAAGGCCGCCGTCGACGCGGGCGTCGACCAACTCGGCCGGCTGGACATCATCGTCGCGAACGCAGGCATCGGCAACGGCGGGGCGACACTGGACAAGACCAGCGAAGGCGACTGGACCGACATGATCGACGTCAACCTCGGCGGCGTGTGGAAGACGGTGAAAGCCGGCGTCCCGCATATCCTTTCAGGTGGCCGCGGCGGCTCGATCATCCTCACCAGCTCGGTCGGTGGGCTGAAGGCCTACCCGCACACCGGCCACTACGTGGCCGCCAAACACGGTGTCGTCGGCCTGATGCGGACCTTCGCCGTCGAACTCGGCGCACAGAACATCCGCGTCAACTCCGTCCACCCCACCAACGTCAACACCCCGTTGTTCATGAACGACGGCACCATGAAACTTTTCCGGCCCGATCTGGAGAACCCGGGCCCGGACGACATGAAGGTGGTCGGACAGCTGATGCACACGCTGCCGATCGGCTGGGTGGAGCCGGAGGACATCGCCAACGCCGTGCTGTTCCTGGCGTCCGACGAGGCCCGCTACATCACCGGTGTCACGCTGCCGATCGACGGCGGTAGCTGCCTCAAGTAGGGGCGCCCGCCTGCCGCTGGATCGTCAGTCGACCGGCGCGCTAGTGTTCGCGCCGTGGAGACATTCGAAGGTCGCGGAGCGGTGATCACCGGCGGCGCCAGCGGCATCGGGTTGGCCTGCGCGCAGGAGTTCACCCGTCGCGGCGCCCGCGTCGTGCTGGCCGACATCGATCAGGGCGCACTCGATGCGGCAGTCGAGCAGCTGCGGGCCGACGGCGCCGAAGCGCACGGTGTGCTCTGCGACGTCACCCGACTCGACGCCGTCGAGCATCTGGCGGATGAGGCATTCCGCCTGCTCGGTGAGGTGAACCTGGTGTTCAACAACGCCGGCATCGCCTACGCCGGTGCGATCAACGACATCACCCACGGCGACTGGCGCTGGGTGATCGACGTCGACCTGTGGGGCCCGATCCACGGCGTGGAGGCCTTCCTGCCCCGGATGATCGAACAGGGCGGCGACCGCCACATCCTGTTCACGTCGTCGTTCGCCGGCCTGGTCGGCAACGCTTACCTCGGCCCGTACTCCGTTGCCAAGTTCGGCGTCGTCGCACTCGCCGAGGGCCTGTCACGCGAACTGAAAGCCGAGGGCATCGGGGTGTCGGTGCTCTGCCCGATGATCGTCGACACTCCGCTGATGGTGAACTCCGAACGCAGCCGAAGCGGCGACTACGGGGCCCGCAGCGAGCAGAAGGGCGATGCCGTGCAGGGGCTGACGGCGGTCGTCACCCCGACCGATGTCGACGTCGCGGCCGACGATGTGGCCCGCCTGACGGCCGACGCCGTCGTCGCCAACCGGCTGTACATCCTGCCGCACCACGCGTCCCGCGAGTCGATCCGGCGGCGGTTCGAGCGCCTCGACCGCACCTTCGACGAGCAGGCCGCCGACGGCTGGACGCACTAGGTCACTCAAACCGCTCAGCCCGCGGCCGCGCGAGTGGTTGCATGGAACCGTTCGACGGCGAAACGGGGTGGGGCGTGAGGCGACTCAACGGCATGGACGCCATGCTGCTGTACAGCGAGACACCGAACCTGCACACGCACACGTTGAAGGTCGCGGTCATCAACGCGTCCCGCACGCGAGGCGAAGAGGGCCTCCCAGGGTACGACGGCGACTACTCGTTCGAGGTGTTCCGCAGGACCATCGCGCGCCGTCTCCACCTGCTCGACCCGCTGCGTTACCGGCTCGTCGAGATCCCCTGGAAGATGCACCATCCGATGTGGATGGAGAACTGCGAGGTCGACCTCGACTATCACCTGCGACGGGTTACGGTTCCGAGCCCGGGGGGACGCCGCGAGCTCGACCAGGTGATCGGTGAGATCGCGAGCACTCCGCTCGACCGCGACCGTCCGCTGTGGGAGTTCCACTTCGCCGAAGGTATGGCCGACAACCGGTTCGCGTTGATCGGCAAGGTGCACCACACGCTCGCCGACGGCGTCGCATCGGCCAACCTGCTCGCCCGGCTGATGGATCTGACCGGCTCGGAGCAGGACGAGCGCGACGACTACACCACGTGCGCGCCCGCGTCGCGCGCGGAGTTGTTGCGGTCAGCGGGCCGTGACCACGTGCAGAACATGGCCGCGCTGCCCGGCCTGATGCGGGATGCCGTCACCGGATTCGCGCGGGTGCGTCGACGGTCGCGCGAGCACGGCGAGCATCCCGACATGGCGAAGATGTTCAAGGCGCCGCCGACGTTCCTCAACCACGTCGTCTCCCCCGTGCGGACGTTCGCGACGGCGTCGCTGGCGCTGGCCGAGGTCAAGGAGACGGCCAAGCACCTCGGCGTGACCTTCAACGACATCGTTCTCGCGACGGCGGCGGGCGGACTCCGAGAACTGTTGCTGCGCTACGACGGTCGCGCTGACAGGCCGTTGCTCGCGTCGGTCCCGGTGGCGACGGACAAGTCGATGGATCGGATCACCGGCAACGAGATCGGCGGGTTGTCGGTGTCGCTTCCCGTTCACATCGACGACCCGCTCGAGCGCGTCCGGTTGACGTCGATCGCGGCGACGCGGGCCAAGGAGAACTACGAGCTGATGGGACCCGAACTCCAGGGCAAGATGATGGAGTACCTACCGCCGTCTCTGGCGCCCCCGCTGTTCCGGTGGCAGGCCAAACGCGCCGCACACAACAGCATCATGAACGTCGCGGTCTCCAACGTGCCCGGGCCGCGCGAGCGCGGGCACATCGGGGGCGCCCCGGTCACCGAGATCTACTCGATCGGGATCCTGTCGTCGGGCAGCGCGTTCAACATGACCGTCTGGAGTTACGTCGACCAGGTGGACATTTCGATCCTGTCCGACGATCAGACCTTCGACGACGTCCACGAAGCGACCGATGCGATGATCCACGGCCTGACTGAAATCCGCCGCGCCGCAGGGCTTCCCGCGCAACTGAGCACCGTCGGGACCGCGATGGCGCCGGTCAAGCCCGCGCGCTAGCCGAGGATCGGGAAGCGCCGCTTTTTCGCCAAGTCGTCGAGAGCAGCCTGCATCACGCTGCGGACGTGGGCGTCGACGGCGTCGAGATCGGGATCGTCGCCGAACTCCGCGACCACGTCGATGGGGTCGAGCACCCGCGTCACGATCTTTGATGGAAGTGGAACGTTCGGCGGGAAGAACACACTGAAGCCGAACGGGAACCCGAAGCTGACCGGAAGGATCTCGGCTCGGAGCTTCTTCAGACCCAACCGCTTGGCCAGCCAGTTGCCGCGCGTGAGGAACAGTTGCGCCTCCTGCGCGCCGATCGACACCATCGGCACGATCGGAACGCCGCTTTCCACGGCGGTCCGCACATAGCCCTTTCTACCCGCGAAGTCGATCTTGTTCTCGAACGTGGGCCGGTAGGAGTCGTAGTCGCCACCGGGAAAGACGAGGACGAGCGCGCCTGCGCTCAAGGCTTTCTCGGCATTCTCCCGGTTCGCCTCGATGACCCCCGCCCGATGTAGCCAGTCGCCGATGGGACCGACGAACAACGCCGAGTGCGCGAGCGTGAAGACGGGACGGTCGAAACCGAACTTGTCGTAGAAGGCCGGCGCGAAGACCATGACGTCCGGTGTCAACATGCCGCCGGAATGGTTGGAGATCAGCAGCGCGCCTCCCGCATGCGGGATGGCGTCGAGCCCGTGGACCTCGGCCCGGAAGTAGCGTTTGACGAGCGGACCGATCCGGTTCTTGACCTGTTCGGTGAACTCGGGGTCCCACTTGGCGGGCTCGTGCGCGCCGAGGGAGTCAACATCGTCGTCGCCCATTGCGTCCTCCGCGTCCTGCTGTTTGCATCGTCATACCCAAGGCGGGCCCGTCGTACTCGCCGATGAGGCTCACCAGCGGATATGGTACTCTCTCGAATTGAGAATGTCATTTCCACGAGGGGGACTCATGGCAGACGCGGCGGTGGTCACAGGCGGATTCGGCCTCGTCGGCTCCGAAACCGTCAAACAGCTGGCGGCCGCGGGACGCCGGGTCGTGGTGGCCGACCTCGACACCCCCGCCAACCGCAAGAAGGTCGCGGCGCTGCCCGTCGGTGTCGACGTGCGGTGGACGGATCTGACCAACGCGGACGACGTCGATCGCCTGGTCTCGGCTGTGCAGCCGGCGGTGATCGTGCACCTCGCCGCCATCATCCCGCCCCCGCTCTACAAGAATCCGAGCCTCGCCCGCAAAGTCAACGTGGACGCCACGGTCGCGCTCGTCCGCGCCGCAGAGGCGCTACCGAACCCGCCGCGTTTCGTCCAGGCCTCCAGTAATGCCGTTTACGGGTCGCGCAACCCGCATCGCGTGACCGACGTGGTGCGTGCCGATACTCCGCCGCGACCGTTCGAGCTCTACAGCAACACCAAGTTCCAGGCTGAGCAAAACGTCCGCAATTCGAGCCTGCCGTGGGTGGTGCTGCGACTGGGCGGGGTGCTGAGCCCGAACTTCAGCGCGCTGCCTCTCACCGCCGACGGCATCTTGTTCGAGAGCGCGCTGCCCACCGACGGACGGATCCACACGGTCGACGTCCGCGATGTCGGCGTCGCGTTCGCCGCGGCCACGACGGCCGACGTCATCGGCGAGATCCTGCTCATCGCCGGCGACGACTCGCACAAGCTGTTGCAGAAGGACGTCGGGCCCGCACTCGCTGCCGCGCTCGGGCTGCCGGGGGTGATCCCTGAAGGGCGAAAGGGTGATCCCGACGACGACGACAGCTGGTTCCTGACCGATTGGATGGACACCGCCCGGGCCCAGGAGGCCCTGCAATTTCAGAACCACTCCTGGCAGGCCATGCTCGCCGAGATGAGCGAGCGCATGGGATGGAAACGTCTGCTGCTGCGTCTCGTCGCACCCGCTGCCCGGATCTTCCTGGCGCACCGGGCGGCCTACCGCAATGCACCGGGCACCTATGCCGACCCGTGGGGTGCAGTCGCCGCCCGGCTCGGCGACCCGTGTCTGGAGCGGCAGCCGACCGACAGTTAGGGGCCCAGTTTGTAGTCGCCGGTTTCCGGATTGTGGTACCAACCGCTGGCCGCCTGCGTTCCACCGTCGACGTGGATCGTCTGGCCGGTGATGTAGCTAGACATGTCCGATGCGAGAAATACTGCCGCACCGGCCATTTCGTCGACGTTGCCGGGACGCGCCATCGGGATCATGTGCCGGGCGCCGTCCGACGGACCGTTCGGCGAGAGGCGCATGATCCCCTCCGTGAGCGTGAGATCAGGGGCCAAGGCGTTGACGCGGATGCCTCGGGTGGCCAGCTCCAGCGCCGCGGTCTTGGTGTAGTTGATGACGCCGGCCTTCGCGGCGGCGTACGCCGCGTAACCGGGGGCAGCCCGCACACCCTCGATGGACGTCACGTTGATGATGCTGCCCGGCATGTTCTCGGCCACCAAGCGCTGCGACACCCGCTGCGTGCAGAGCAACACATGCCGAAGGTTCGACCGGTACAGGGCATCCCAGCCGTTCTCCGTCGTCTCCAACAGAGGTGAGGAGAACACGCCGCCCGCATTGTTGACCAGGATGCTCACGGTCCCGAGTTCACCGGTCGTGCGCTCCAGCGCCGCGTCGACCTGCGCGCCGTCGCGGACGTCGGTCACCACGCCGAGACCCCCCACGCGTTCGGCCGCCGAGTCGCAGGTGTCGGGGTTGCGCTCCCAGATCGCGACCTTCGCGCCGAATGCGGCGAGCCCCTCGGCGATGCCGCGCCCGATACCTTCTCCCCCTCCGGTGACGACCGCGACGCGGCCGGTCAGCAGAATCTTCGACGGATCGATGGTCACGCGAGCAGTCAACCAGTCTTGGTGGTGCGGACGCCACGACTTACAGGCGAAGTGCCGATGATTCCCTGGTCGGCGAGTTCGGCGATCTCGTCGTCGTCGAGGCCGAGCGCCGTCAGCACCTCGTGGTTGTGCTGTCCGAGAAGTGGGGCCGGCGTCGTGTGAAAACGCTTGGGCCCCGTCGAGATGAGCATCGGAAGCGTGCTGTGCCGAGCAGTCGGGTTCACCGGATGGTCCACCCGCTCGTAGAAGCCGCGGTGCTCCAGCTGAGGCAGGTCGCCCACCCGGTGCGGCTGCATCACCTTGGCGACGGGCACGCCTGCCGCCCAGAGTGTTTCGACGATGTCGTCTCCTGTCCGCTCGCTACACCACTGGCTGAGCCGGCCGTCGATCTGGTCGTGGTGTTCACGTCTACCCGCGGTGGTCGACAGTGCATCGGTGGCCCAGTCGGGGTTGCCGAGGGCGGCGACGAGCCCAGCCCATTGTCCGTCGGTGGCGACCGCGATCGCCACCCAGTCGTCGGGCCCGCCGAACTCGTCGAGTTCGCTTGTGCGGTACAGGTTCTGCGGTGCGGCGACCGGTCCGCGATTGCCCTGCCGCTGCAGTAGGTTGCCGTAGGCCGAGTGTTCGGTGACCTGTTCTGCGGCGACGTTGAGCGCCGCGTCGACCATCGCGGCCTCGATCCTGACGCCCTCTCCGGTGCGGCGCCGGTGCGCGAGCGCGAGCATCAACGCGTTGAGTCCGTGTACGCCCGCGTTCGGATCGCCGACGGCGTACGGCTCTACCGGATTCTGATCGGGATGTCCAGTCAGCCAGGTGATCCCGGACGCGTCCTCGATCACATAGGCGAATGCGGGCTTGTCCCGCCACGGGCCGTCGAGGCCGAAACCCGGCATCCGCATCATGATGGCGTCGGGACGCAGGCGCGCCACGGTGTCGAAGTCGAGGCCGATCTGGTCGAGCACCCGTGGCGTGTAGTTCTCGAC
>DATEIG010000673.1:0-4881 GCA_035279185.1 Mycobacterium sp. | reverse complement strand
TCGCCGCCGAACAGGAGGTGCTCGTGCTGGCGATCGAGGACCGGCCGGGCGCGCTCGGCGAGATCGCACACAAGCTCGGCGCGTCGCGGGTCAACCTGACGCTCTCCTACCTTGCCACCGACACCCGACTGGTTCTTGCGTCCGACAACCTCGCCGAAGCGAAAGCCGCTGTGGACTGAGTTATTTCACCCGCTGAGACACCCGGAGCTGCGCCTTGGCCTCCTTGACCAGATCCGCCGCCTCACGCCCGGCCCGCTTGGCTTCGCCGTACGCCTCATCGGCGGCAGCGAGGTTGCGCTCAGCCTCGTCGAGGCGGTGCCGCATCTCGTCGCGGCGCAGCCGCGCCACCGCGAGATCCGTTTGCCTGTCCGACATCTGGCTGTCGGCGTCATCCTTGGCCCGCTCGGCCGCGGCCAACGCCGCCTTCGCCTCCTCGATCCTGCGGGCTGACGCTCGCTCGTCGTCGCGCCGGTTCTGCGCCGCATCGGCGCGCTTCTTCTCCGGCTTCGGCGGCGCCTTACCGCTGCCGCGTGCTGTGCTGGTGACGACGGCGGTTGCGCCGAAGTCCCCGAAGCCGGACCACTGTTCGGCCTTGGCCAGCCGGCCGAGCCGCCCCGCCACATCCGGATCCGCCACCGCGGCCTGAAGCGTTGCGACGACGTCTTCGCGCAGCGTCGCCGACGGGTTGCCCACCTCCGCACCCTCGAGTGCTGCACGCGTCAACTGGTCGACCAGTGACCGCTGCTCGGCGGACAACTCCCGGATCGCGGGGCCGTCCATCGCGGCGTGGGCCGCACGAAGCCGCTCCCCCAAGTCGGTCAGCGACGCCTTGACGTCTTCGTTCGTGTGTACGAGTCGGTTGACCACCCACGCGGCCGTCGTCGGCTTGCGAGCCGCGGCGATCCGCTTGGCCGCGTCGGCGTCTCCGCGCTTCTTGGCGGCGCCGGCCAGCTCGGTCCGCAACGCGGTGAACTCCTCGGGCCTCACGCCGTACAGTTCGTCGAGTTCGTCACCGGCCATGACGCCATGATGCGCCATGAAGTCGGGAGGCCGGCTGACGCTCATCACGGGCATGCGACACTCAGGGCATGGTTGTCGCAATCGATCGCCCCAAGCTCGAGGGAAACATCGCCGTCGGCGAAGACCGGCAGATCGGCTTTGCGGAGTTCGGCGCCCCCCAGGGCCGCGCCATCTTCTGGCTCCACGGCACGCCCGGCGCCCGCAGGCAGATTCCCACCGAGGCGCGCGCCTACGCCGAAGAGGCCGGCATCCGGCTGATCGGAATCGACCGCCCCGGAATCGGCTCGTCGACGCCGCACCAGTACGAGAACGTCCTCGCTTTCGCCGAGGACCTCCGCACCATCGCCGACACGTTGGGGATCGACAAGATGGCGGTCGTCGGACTGTCGGGTGGCGGCCCGTACACCTTGGCGTGCGCGGCCGCGATGCCCGAGCGGGTCGTGGCTGCGGGCGTCGTGGGCGGGGTCGCGCCGCCGACGGGGCCGGACGGTGTGGCCGGTGGCCTGATGGGCAACCTCGGAACACGCGTCGCACCTCTCCTCGAGGTGGCGAAGGTGCCGATCGGTTTGGTCGCGGCCACCCTGATCCGGTTGATCCGCCCGGTGGCGGGGCCCGCCGCGGATCTCTACGGCCTGGTGTCCCCGCCTGCCGACCGCGCGCTGATGGCCCGCCCCGAGATCAAGGGCATGTTCCTCGACGATCTTCTCAACGGCAGCCGCAGACAGATGGCCGCGCCGTTCTACGACGTCGTCGCCTTCGCACACGACTGGGGTTTCCGGCTCGACGAGGTCAAGGTGCGCGTGCTCTGGTGGCACGGCGACGCCGACCACATCGTCCCCTACAGCCACGGGCAGCATGTGGTGTCCAAGCTGCCCGACGCCGAACTGTTCCCGATGCCCGGTGAGAGCCACCTCGGCGGTCTCGGCCGCGCCGAGGAGATCCTGCGCTCGATGCTCGAGGTGTGGGACAGCTCGCGCACGTGAGAAACCCGACGGCGCCGGCTGACCGATGAGAGCGATCGTCTTACTGGCCCAGAGCGCGACACTGGACCAGGCGGGTACCGTTCACGCGCTGGGTCTGGGCTGGACGGCGAGTTCCAATCCTGTTCCGCAGCACGCGCTGGTCATCTTCGTCGAAGTCGAGTGGGCCGAACTCAACAAGTCCTTCCCCATTCGCGCCGAACTCGTCGACAGCGACGGCGTGCGGGTCGCCCACACCGAGCACGGGGTCATCAAGGCCAAACACAAGCCGGTCCACCCCGAGGGGACCCCGGTCACCATCCCGTTCACCGCGACCATCCCGTCGCTTCGGCTCACCGCGGGCCAGCGCTATCAGTGGCGGGTTTCCATCGACGACGAGATGCACGAGGACTGGCTGGCGGGTTTCACCGTGACCGAAGACGAATGACCGGTCGCGTCAATCCTGCAGGGCCGCAGGGTCTTTCGCTCCGAGCAGCGTCCGCCTGAGCAGGTGCATCGCCACGGTCGTCGACCGCTCTCGGATGTCGGAGCGATTACCCGGCAGGAGCAGAGTTCTCGTCAGGGTCGGGCCGTCGGCGAGCATCACCGAGAAGCACACCGTGCCGACAGGCTTCTCCTCGGTTCCGCCGCCCGGGCCCGCTATCCCGGTCGTCGCGACCGCGGTGTCGGCGCCGAAGCGGTGCAGCGCACCCCGCGCCATCGCCTCCGCAACGGGTTCGGACACCGCCCCGTGCGTCTCGATCAGCGCCGCGTCGACGTCCAACATCCCGGCCTTGGCCTCGTTGGCATACGCCACCACCCCACCGGCCACGTAGGCGGATGAACCCGGGATGTCGGTGAGCCGTGCCGCGACGAGCCCGGCCGTGCAGGACTCGGCTGTCGCGATGCGGCGGCCTGCCAGCAGCGCGGCCACCTGATCGTCCACGAGCGAGCCGTCCTCGGAAAAGATCTGTCGCGCATGGTGTTCGCGCAACACGTCGAGCAGCCGCCCGTAGACGTCGGCAGCCTCCGGCTCGTACCGCGTGACGATCTCGAGTTCCCCGCGTCGCAGACAGGTGGTGATCTCGAGCCGATCGAATCCTTCGATGCGGCCTTCTGCCTCGCGCAGGGTCTCCGCAAGGCCCGACTCCGGCAGGCCGAACATCCTGACCATGTCCTGCCGGTACTCCGTGCGGCCCGCGATCGCCTCCTGCAGCGCGGGCGTCTGTACCGCGGTGCGCCACATCGGCTGCAGCTCGCGCGGCGGGCCCGGCAGCACGAGAACCGTCGGCTTCCCCGGGACCACCACTCCCGGCGCCGTGCCGACGGGATCGAGGATCGTCGCGCCTGCGGGCACCATCGCCTGCTTGCGGTTGGCCGCCCGCACCGCGTCGAAGTCCACGTCGGCGAACCGGCCCCTCAGCCGCCTGAGGATCTCGGCGATCTTCTCCTCGAGTTCGTCGTCGAGCACCAGTTCGCGTCCACAGAACTCGGCGACGACGGCGACCGTCATGTCGTCGGCTGTCGGGCCGAGGCCGCCGCTCGTCACGATGAGGTCGACACCCTCGTCCGCCAGGAAACGAAGCTGGGCCGCAATGTCATTCGGCCGGTCACCACAGATCGTGATGTGCGCGAGTTCGACGCCGAGTTCGAGAAGCCTGTCGGCCACCCACGGACCGTTGCGGTCGGCAACACGTCCCGTCAGGACCTCGGTGCCCGTGACGACGATGCCTGCGCGTGCGCTCACGAACTATGCATACACGATGGTGCGTCGGCGCCGGCAGCGACGGTCCGCACGACGTCTTTGTGCGCCCGCACGCGGATGCGCGCACCGCGGTGCGGGATCAGGATGACGTGTTTGACCTTCTGCCGCTCGGGCCGCGCCGTCGTCGTGGCGAGTTCCACTCGGCGCAGGACCTCGCGCAGCACGACGCGCATCTCGACCATGGCGAACGTCGCACCGAGGCATCGGCGGTTGCCGCCGCCGAACGGCAGCCATGTCGTCGGTCCGAGCGTGGCGCCGACCATTCGCTCGGGGTCGAAGGCATCAGGACGCGGATACTGCTCAGAGCTGCTGTGCACCAGCCCGATTCCCGGAGCGACCATGACGCCTACAGGGAGCCGGTAGCCGGCGAGCTCGACCGGTTCCTTGAGGACGCGGCCGACGTCGAAAACGACGGGGCGCAGGCGCAGGATCTCCTTCGCCACCGCGTCGAGGAACTCGTCGCCGGTGGGATCCCCCGCGGCGCTGGCATCGGCGGCCTTCACCGCCTTGTCGAGCACTGCGGGGTGTCGTGTCAGCCGCTCGAGCGCCCATGACAGCCCGGTGGCCGTCGTATCGTGCCCGGCGACGAGCAGCGTGATGAGCTGGTCGCGCAGTTCGCGGTCGGTCATCGTGCCGCCGTCTTCGTCAGCGGCGCGGATCAGCATCGCGAGCGCATCGGTACGCGATGCAAGGCCGGGATCGGCCCGCCGCTCGGCGATTTCGGCGTACAGCAGCCGGTCGGCTTCGTCCATGCTGCGACGCAGCGAGCGCCAGGGACCGAGCCGCTGCAGAGCCGGCTTGGCGATGGCGAGCGACGCCCACGGTGTCACGTCGAGCAGTTCCGGCATCACCGCGCGAAGCGCCGCGAGGCGGTCGGGGTCGGATGCGCCGATGACCGTGCGGAGTATGACCTCGAGCGTGATCTCCGACATCTTCGGTGCCACCGGAAACTCGGTGTCCACCGGCCACGTCGCGATGTTGTCCGCCGCGATCTGCGTCATCAGAGCGGTCTGGCCCGCGACCACGTCGCGGTGAAACGCCGGAAGAATCTGCCGCCGTCGCTTTTTGTGCACCTCGCCGTCGATCACCAGTACTGAGCTGTTCCCGAGCAGACCGCTCAGCATCATGTTCGCTTCA
>DATEIG010000672.1:0-8577 GCA_035279185.1 Mycobacterium sp. | reverse complement strand
CCGGCGAGGTCATCGGCGGCCAGTTCGACATGGCGAGAAGGATTCCCGGCAAGGAAGAGTTTCGCGAAACCATCAGGTACTACGCGACAATGCTCGACAAGTACGGCGTCGACGTACGCGTGAACACACGCGCCGATGTGGCGTTGCTTGCCGAGTTCGACGACGTCGTCCTGGCCACCGGCGTCGCCCCGCGTATGCCCGACATTCCCGGTATCGACCATCCGATGGTGATGTCCTACGCCGAGGCGATCATGGGCAAGCCGGTCGGCAAGACGGTGGCCGTCGTGGGTGCGGGTGGGATCGGTTTCGACGTCAGCGAATTCCTGGTGACCGACGAGTCGCCGACGCTGAACCTCAAGGAGTGGAAGGCGGAGTGGGGTGCGGCCGACCCGCAAGAGGCCCGCGGTGCCTTGACGACGCCGATCCCCGCACCGCCGGCCCGTGAGGTCTATCTGCTGCAGCGCACCAAGGGTTCACAGGGCAGGCGGCTGGGCAAGACATCGGGTTGGGTGCATCGGGCATCGCTGAAAGCCAAGGGCGTCACGCAGTTGTCAGGCGTGAACTACGAACGCATCGACGACGGCGGTCTCCACATCAGCTTCGGCCCCGATCATGACCGCGCACGACTGCTCGAAGTCGACAACGTGGTGATCTGCGCCGGGCAGGAGTCGGTGCGCGACCTCGAAGACGGGTTGCGGCGCAACGGCATCGAACCGCACATCATCGGCGGGGCGGCGGTCGCGGCCGAACTCGACGCCAAGCGCGCCATCAGGCAAGGCACCGAACTGGCCGCGCGCCTATAGCGCCTCGAACGTGAAGCCACTGCGACATCAGGGCGGATTCTTCACAGTGGCTTCACGTTCGCGGGCGGATCAGGACTGCTTGAGCGCCTCGATCTCGAGGGTGACAGTCACCTTGTCGCCGACGACGGCGCCGCCGGTCTCCAGCGGCATGTCGATGTCGATGCCGAAGTCCTTGCGGTTGAGCACCACCGACGCGGTGAACCCGGCGACCTCGCCGTGACCCATCCCCGGATTGGTGCCGTTGAACTCCAGGTCGAGGCTGACCGGCTTGGCGATGCCCTTGAGCGTGAAGACGCCGTCGAGGACGTAGGAGTCTTCGCTCTCGCGCACGCCCGTCGAGGCAAACGTCGCCGTCGGGTGTTGCGCGACATCGAAGAAGTCGGCGGCCTTGAGGTGCGCGTCGCGCTGCTCGTTGCCTGTGTCGACGGAGTCGACGGCGATCTCGGCGGTGACCGACGGAGTGCCGTCCTCACCGACCACGACGGCGCCGGAGAATGCCCTGAAGTAACCGCGGACCTTGCTCACGAGCAGGTGGCGTACGGAAAAGGCGATCGACGAGTGAACCGGGTCGATGGCCCAGGTGCCTGCGCTGAGCTGGGTGGTGGTGGCTGCGGTCATGAGCTTCTCCTCGAGTGGTGTGCCGGCCTTTCCGGCACCATCGAGAAGTGAAGCGGACTCCGGTCCGCTTCTATTCCCGCTCTCCCCACACTGCCCGCGCCCCCGCGTCGCCGATCAGGACCACGCCGACCGTCGACCACACCCCGACGATGATCGCGACGAGCGCGACGATCACCGCCAGCACCTTCTTCGGCTCCGTCGAGCGGGCCTCGATGCGGTGCTGAATAGCTTGGACGACGGCGACGACCAGCAGGCCGATGGCGAAATAGATCGCCCACTGGCCGCGCTCCTCGTGCGTCTCGAGGATCGCCGAGTGCTCACTGTTCTGGTCGTAGAGCCATTCGCCCGCCGAGACGGTGAGCGGTGTGAGGACCACGACCGCCACGGCGAGTGCCAGGTCGAACCACACCAGTCGCCGTCGCGCGGCAGGCCACAGCCCGCACACGATGACAAGGAGTGCAAGCAACGGCGCCAACACGACGATGGCGTGGTTGAGCAGGGCATGGGCGGGCAGGCCGAAAAGGGTGGTCAAGACGCGCTCCTGGGCTGGGGACGGCGACAGTCACTTCTCTATACGTAGGAAGCGTGACATCGGGTTCACCGGTGAGCCCGGATTGCCGCCGGTGAGTCGCGTCAGGCGGCCAGCGGCGCGTAGGTGGTGGTGCGCTGGCGAGCGGGACGGCCGATGCCCTCTGCGATGGCCGACAACTCGTCGACGGTCATGGCGGACCCGAACTCCGAGCCGGCCATCCGCGAGATCGTCTCCTCCATCAGCGTGCCGCCCAGGTCGTTGGCGCCGCCGTTGAGCATCACCTGTGTGCGCTCGACGCCGAGCTTGACCCAGCTGGTCTGGATGTGGGAAATCCTGCCGTGCAGCATGATTCGGGCCAGCGCGTGGACGGCGCGATTGTCGCGGTGCGTCGGCCCCGGCCGCGCTCCGCCCGCCAGGTAGAGCGGCGACGACTGGTGTACGAAGGGCAGCGGCACGAATTCGGTGAAGCCGCCGGTCCTGTCCTGGATGCCGGTCAGCACGCGCAGGTGGCCGACCCAGTGCTTGGGCGTGTCGACGTGGCCGTACATCATCGTCGAACTCGAGCGCAGCCCCACTTCGTGCGCGGTGGTGACGACGTCGATCCACATCGACGTCGGCAGCTTGCCCTTGGTGAGCACCCAGCGAACCTCGTCGTCGAGGATCTCGGCTGCGGTGCCGGGGATCGTGTCGAGTCCCGCCTCGCGCAGACCGATCAACCACTCGCGGATCGACAACCCGCTCTTGGTGACTCCGTTGGCGATCTCCATCGGCGAGAACGCGTGCACATGCATCGACGGCACACGCTCTTTCACCGCGCGGACCAGGTCGGCGTAACCGGTGACCGGCAACTCCGGGTCGATGCCGCCCTGCATGCACACCTCGGTGGCGCCTGCGACGTGCGCCTCCCACGCCCGGTCGGCGACCTCGGCGGTGGACAGCGAGTAGGCGTCGGCGTCACCTTTGCGTTGGGCGAAGGCGCAGAACCGACATCCGGTGTAGCAGATGTTGGTGAAGTTGATGTTGCGGTTGACGACGAACGTGACGTCATCGCCGACGGTGTCTCGTCGCAGCGAATCCGCAAGCGCCGTAACGGCATCCAGTGCGGGCCCCTCTGCGGTGGCCAACGCGAGGTACTCGTCGTCGCTGCATCCGGCGGGATCCCGCTCGGCGGACCGCAGTGCGGCTATCACGTCGGTGTCGATGCGCTCGGGTGCGCGAGCGGCGAGTTCGCTCACCTTCTCCCGGATGGACTCCCAGTCACCGAACGCGCTGTCCAGGTCGCTCCGGGTGGAGGTCAGGCGGCCCTCCGAGTCGATCGCCTCATGCAGATCGATCCGGCCCAGCGATTCGGCCGCCTCATCAGGTTCCTGCCACGGCCGGCCGACGGGATTGACGTCCAGCGCGAAGCCCGTGTCCGGGTCGGCCAGCGCCGCGACGTGCCCCTGCACCCGCGGATCGATCCAGGCCGCGCCCGCCTGGACGTACGGCGGTTGCGCGGTCAACCGCTGCACCAGGTCGTAGCCCGCCTCCGCGGTGACCGCGGCGAGCTCGTCGAGCGCCGGCCACGGACGTTCGGGGTTGACGTGGTCAGGCGTCAACGGCGAGACGCCGCCCCAGTCGTCGACCCCGGCGCCGATCAGGGCGAGGCATTCCTCGCGCGAGACCAGGTTCGGAGGTGCCTGAATACGCATCTTGGGTCCGAGCACCAATCTGCTGACCGCCAGCGTGGCGAGGAAGTCCTCGATGCCCGCATCAGGGGTCGACGCCATCGCAGTGTGGTCCTTGGCCCGGAAGTTCTGCACGATCACTTCCTGGACATGGCCGAATGCCTTGTGCGACCGGCGAATCGCATGCATCGTCTCGGCGCGCTCGGTCAGCGTCTCGCCGATGCCGACCAGCAGGCCGGTGGTGAAGGGAATCGAGAGTCGGCCGGCGTCGTCGAGTGTCCGCAGTCGGACGTCGGGATCCTTGTCCGGGCTGCCGTAGTGGGCCAGGCCTTTGGTCTCGAAGAGTCGACGCGAGGTGGTCTCGAGCATCATGCCCATCGACGGAGCGACCGGCTTGAGGCGTGAGAGCTCCGACCACGTCATCACGCCCGGATTGAGGTGCGGAAGAAGTCCCGTCTCCTCCAGCACCCGGATCGCCATCGCGCGCACATAGTCCAGCGTCGAGTCGTAGCCGCGTTCATCGAGCCACTGCCGCGCTTCGTCCCACCGATCCTCCGGCCTATCGCCGAGGGTGAAAAGCGCTTCCTTGCAACCCAATTCAGCCCCGCGGCGGGCGACGTCGAGGATTTCGTCGGGCTCCATGAACATACCCATGCCCTGGGCGCGCAGCTTGCCGGGAACGGTGACGAACGTGCAGTAGTGACAGGTGTCGCGGCAGAGATGGGTGACGGGGATGAACACCTTGCGCGAGTAGCTGACCGGCAGCCGTCCGTTGGGTCCGCGTCGATTCGACGATGTCAGCCCGGCGTCGCGCACGCGCGCGGCGCTGGCACAGAGGTCGGCGAGGTCGTCACCGCGGGCCGTCATGGCGATAGCGGCCTCGTCGACGTTCAGCGCCACGCCGTCGCGGGCGCGGCGAAGAACGCGCCGCAGAGCGTTTGGGCTGGGCGCGCCGGATTTCGGTGGGACCGCCGGGCTGGGCAGATCGGTGCCGTGCTGGGGGTTCAGAGCCACTCCCGTGTAACCCCACGTTGGTCGACGATCATCCGCGCGTCTCACATTCTGAAACATCGGCGCCTGGCATATCGGCCACAGTAGTCCGCGCAGCTGCCGGTGTGTCGGCTGCCGCCGAGCTGGTGGTCGTTTCCTGGACCGCAGTCCCGGTTTCACTGACGCACAGGTCGCCGCTGACATAGGTTCATCGAGGTCGGGGCTCTATGTGGGAGGAGTCAGGTTGAAGGTCTCTGCGCGGTCAGTGCTCATGGCGGGGATCACCACCGCCACAATCGGCGCCGTCGTGGCGGCGCCTTCGGTGCAACCGACCCCGTCGCCACGACCCATGGCAGCACCGACGGTCCAACTCACGGCGCAGACGGTCACGCTGCCGAGCAGGGCGGCGTTGGCGGAGTGGCTGGCCGCAGCGCAGCGCCAGTCACCTGATCTCGCGGGTGCTGCTGCGCCCGTCGGCGCTCAGCAGGCGGGCCCGACCGCCGGGCTGCTGGCGTTCCCGGGACTCGGCAACGCGATCATCGGCGCCTACGACCTCATCGAGCCGTGGGTCGCCTATGGCGTGGACGTCGCCGACTGGGCTCTCGGCTGGATCCCGTTCGGCTGGGTCATCGGCGACCAGATCAACATCTTCTACGACAGCTTCGAACCCGCCGTTCAATCGATCTTCTACAACCTCGGCTCCTGGATCGGCGGCTCGATCAGCTTCTGGGAGGGCCTGAACAACGTCGTCCTTGACGGAGCGAACAGCTTCATCAGGCTTGCGAACATGGAGATCGCTTACGGGCTCGGCTTCCTGCCGCCGCTTCCGTTCCCGCCACCGCAGATCCCGTACCTGCCGTGGTTCGGGCTTCTGCAAGCGCAAACCGCCGGCGTCTCGGCCGATGCGCTTGCGCCTGACGTCGGGGTCCAGAACGCCGCGAGCGATCTCGTCAACGCCATCTACACGCCTGTGTCGAACACGATCACGTACGGCGTCGACGTGCTTCAAGCGGCTCTCGCGCCGATACCGCTTCTGAATATCGCAGGCGATCAGGCCAGCATCCTGTGGAACGTCCTGGCTGACCCCATCGCAGACAGCTTCGTGTACGACCTCATCGACCCGGTTCTCAATCAGCCGCTGAACATCAACAGCTATCTCAACGGGGCCTATGACGTCGGTGCCACCACCGTCAACGCGCTCATCAACACCGGGCTGGCTGAAGCGAATTACTTCCTGGGTGTGCCCCTGGCGGCCGCGTCGAGAACTGACTCGAGCCGGACGGCTGAAGTGAGCACGGTGCCCTCGCTCGTCAAGACCTCGCTCGCGGACTCGTCGACGAACGGTGTCGGCACGGCGGGTCAGGCTCCGTCGGGTCCGTCGAACGATCTCACCAAGACGGTGCACAACGTCCGCAACGAGATCCGCTCGGCCTTCACAGATCGCCGCGGTGTGGACGCGGCGGATGTCGGCAACGATGTGGTCCGGGCCCAGGGCAACGCAACCGGAGGGACCGCGACAGCGGCGTCGGACAAAACGAAATCGGGCCGACCGGAGAACAAGGCCGCTGCGGACGCGGCGAAAGCGCCGACCAACGTGGTCAAGAGCCTCGGCGACGCCGCGCGCAAGGTGGTCGATGACGTCCGGCAAGCCGCGAAGAATTCCGGCGACGCGTCCAAGGACCGGTCGACCGCAGGAGAAGACACCGAGTAGCGCCTAGACCGGGTGACTGCGCCGGTAGAGCAGAAGTGCCGGCGGAAGCGCACCGACCACAATCAGCAACAGCAATTGCCACTGCGCGCTGAAGACGGTGTCGTCGCCCGGACCGGGAAAGGTGAGGGCCGCGACTGTCGCCAGCCACGTCCACAGTGGAAGCGCGGCGATCCGCGGCGACGACGTCCACCGCATCGCGGTCCACACGAGGCCGGCGTTGAGCACGCCGCTGACCAGCGCGCTGATCGGAAAGGGAACGGGGCCGAGCCTCGATGGAAGGAAGAAGGCGGCGAGCACTGCCGAGATGACGCCGTCGACGGCGAGAAGGGTGAGAACGACGGCACGCAGGGCCCGAGTGTCGTCGGGCGTCCGGCTCAGGTCGGGATGCTGTCGAGAACGCTCACGAGTGAACCGACGACCCACTGGAAGTTGTCCAGGCGGTCCTGCCAGTGCTGCAGGTTCGGATCGAGGTCCTGGTCCATGACTGTCCTTTGTTTTCGCGGCCACTCGGTCGAAGCTTAACCCGTGACGGCCGGTTATCCGAGACTCAATCCGGCAAGAAGGTCTGTTTCCCAACCCCGGTCGTCACGATCGCCAGGCTCTCCCGAGACGAGTATGTAGTGCTCTTCGGCCAGAAGGGGTAAGGCGATGTTGTTGGAGAGCGCGAACGAGCGGCCGTTGGGGGCGACGGTGACCTGGGTTGCGTGGGCGCGCATCGCATTTACCTTCGCAGGAAGGTGGGGACTGGCGTCGACGACGGCATCGATCTCGTCGTCGGGGTAACCGAAAGGGACGAGATCGATGGTCACCCGAGTCCATTCGTCGGGCGCGTCGTCGAGGTCGTCGAGGCCCGCACCCATGGCGCTGGTGGCGGTGACGGTCCAATAGAACTTGGGCACCCGCCACGGCTCGCCGGGGTAGTCACTGTCCGCAGCCGCGGATACGGCTTCGGTGGTGACGCGGTGGGCTTGGATGTGGTCGGGGTGTCCGTAGCCGCCGTTGGGGTCGTAGGTGACAACGACGTGTGGTTTCAGCCGGCGGATGATGGCGACGAGTTCGCCGACGGCCTCGCGCATGTCGGCGTCGGCGAATCTCGGATGATGCCGCGGCTCGGTGCCCGCCATGCCGGAGTCGCGCCAATGGCCAGGTCCACCAAGGAAGTTGGGTTCGTCGACGCCGAGGGCGTTGAGCGCCTTGGTGAGTTCGCCGATGCGATAGCCGCCCAATTGATCGGCGGCGTCGACGGCCAGCTGGGCGTAGCGCTCGCCGATGACTTCGCCCTCCTCGCCGAGGGTGCACGTGACGACGTGAACGTCGGCGCCCCGGGCGATGTAGTGAGCGATCGTGCCGCCGGTCGTCAGGGTCTCGTCGTCGGGATGAGCGTGGACGAAGAGCAGACGAGGTGCTTCGAGCGTGGACATCGGTTTAGCACCTTAGCGCTAGAGGCACTTCAGCAGTCGATGCGCAGATTCCTCCGCGCATCCTCTGAGGCAGGCTCTGGAGTTCCTCCGGTCGCCTACCTACTTGCACAGGTCGGCGATCTTTTTCCGATCCTGCTCTGCGTCGGCGAGAAGTGGTGCTTGCTCAGGATCAGCGTTGCCCTTTCCAGCGAGTGCGTTCATCCCGACAGCCTGAAGCTTGCCTGCAAAGGAGCGCGCGGACTGCGCCAACTCGTCAGGAGTGTCTGGCTGGATACTGTTCAAGAGATACTGTCCGCCGCCGAAGAGCGCTAACCGAGCGTTGCCTGCGACGGCGGCCTGGGGGATGGGGTCGGGGCCGAGGTCGTTGTGTGTTTGCAGGCTGACGGCATTCGAGACGGTCGCGAAAGTCGTGCATACGCCGGATTTCGGGTCACCCGTACCGGTGCCGGCAGTGGCGGCGGAAGCATCGGATGACTTGCCCACCAGCGCCCAGATGGCAAGGGCGGTGGCGACGACTGCAACCAGCAGGGCGGCAGGTGCGAGCCAGCGTGGCTGCGCCTGGACACGGACAGGGCCTCGCGATACGGCCCCGGACGCGCTGCGCGTTTCGCTGCCATGCGCCGCCGGGGACGATAGCGATGCGTCTTCCGGTTGGTCTGACGTGTTTTCGGACATAACTGCGATGATAGCGTCGCGCAGGACGAAAGTAGAAGCAGCTTAGTGCTTTTCGCGCCTCCGATGAGAACACGATACGAAGCGCGTGTCGATGGCGACCGCCGTCACGCCTGGCAGTCGCCGAACTCTGTTCTTCTACAGCAACTTTGGCTGGAATAAT
>DATEIG010000671.1:0-4483 GCA_035279185.1 Mycobacterium sp. | reverse complement strand
GATCCGCGAACCGATTCCCGGGAGCCACGCTGTTACTCAAGTGATCAAAGTTGCGAATGTGACTCGATTTGTCCCGCCCAAACCGACATTTGGGCGCGAAAGTGCGAGAGAACCGCGCCTAAACGTCGATATCGGCAAGACAGCTCACGTTTGGCATGCCGGTCGCAACGGGAAAACGGCCCCGAATCCACCGCGTGACTTTCGGCGGTCTGACGAAAGGTATGGCATGGCGAACGGCACCCTGAGCCTTCCCAGCACGGCGAGCATCACCACGGCTGTGACATCGACGCTATCGGGACTCGTAGGCGGAGTCGGCGTACTGGGCGACGGGCTGTTCACCGCGCCGGGGCCGACGTTTAGGGCACGGCTCACAATCGACCCCGATACCCGCGCGCCGGGCGTCACGCGGGTGTTGCGGCCGAATGCCCCGATCAGTGCGGTGATCCGCTTCGGCTCGGCGCAGACCCGCGGATCCGTCGTCCGGACCGCATGCATCAAGCTGCCCGACTATCACGGCCCGAACCGCGACCAGGATTTCCTGCTGGCGTCGTCGGCCGACGGCATCCCGTTCCACCACGCAGTGCTGCCCGCGGCCACCCCTGGCGAGCCGATCTATTCGTCCTTGTGGCTCTACCTGTCGGGGCTCGCCCCCGTCGTCTTCGGACTGCGGGCAGTCCAGCTCGCGAACGACGACGAGGTGGCCCGCGGTGACCGGTTCTCGTTCCTCGCCGCAGGCGCTGTCACGCGATTCATGCCGGCCGGGACACTCGACATCGGTGACCAAATGGACGACGAGACAGTGGAATTCGCGGCGCGCAACAGCGGCGGCGGCCTGAGGCCGCTGCCGCCGGCGTTGTTCTACCGCAGTTGACCAAGCCCCGTCAGAGCATTTTGCTGGCGCGGCCCAGCACGTCGCTCAAGATGTCGTAGATCGCGTCGAACTCCTTCTGCCCACAGATCAGCGGAGGAGCCAACTGCACAACTGGGTCGCCGCGGTCGTCGGCGCGGCAATACAGCCCCGCCTCCCACAGTGCGGGCGTGAGGAATCCGCGCAGCAGCCGCTCGGACTCTTCGTCGTTGAAGGTCTCCTTGGTCGTCTTGTCCTTGACCAACTCGATGCCGTAGAAGAAGCCCTCGCCGCGGACGTCGCCGACGATCGGCAGGTCGTACAGCTTCTCCAGCGTCGCGCGGAACGCCGGGGCGTTCTCCTTGACGTGGGCGTTGATGCCCTCGCGCTCGAAGATGTCGAGGTTGGCCAGCGCGACCGCCGAGGACACCGGGTGCCCGCCGAACGTGTAACCGTGGCCGAAGACCGTCTTGCCGTCGTTGAACGGCTCAAAGAGCCTGTCGCTGGCGATCATTGCGCCGATCGGTGAGTAGCCCGATGTCAGGCCCTTCGCGCACGTGATGATGTCCGGCACGTAGTCGAAGTCGCGGCAGGCGAACATCGACCCGATGCGGCCGTAGGCGCAGATGACCTCGTCGGACACCAGCAGAACGTCGTACTCGTCGCAGATCTCCCGCACGCGCTCGAAATATCCGGGCGGCGGCGGGAAGCATCCGCCCGCGTTCTGGACAGGTTCGAGGAACACCGCGGCGACCGTGTCCGGGCCCTCGAACTCGATGGCCTCGGCGATCCGGTCGGCGCAGTAGCGACCGAACTCCTTGAGGTCGGTGTCGTACGGCGCGGGCGCGCGGTAGAAGTTGGTGTTCGGGGCGCGGAACCCACCGGGTACCAGCGGTTCGAACGGTGCCTTGAACGCGGGGATGCCGGTGATCGACAGCGCGCCCTGCGGCGTGCCGTGATACGCGATCGCGCGCGAGATCACCTTGTGCTTACCGGGTTTCCCGGTCAGCTTGAAGTACTGCTTGGCCAGCTTCCACGCGCTCTCGACGGCCTCGCCGCCACCGGTGGTGAAGAAGACCCGGTTGAGATCGCCCGGCGCATATCCCGCGATGCGCTCAGACAGTTCGATCGCAGGCGGCGTCGCGTAGGACCACAGCGGGAAGAAGGACAGTGTCTCGGCCTGCTTGGCCGCGGCCTCCGCGAGTTCCTTGCGGCCGTGGCCCACCTGCACGACGAACAGGCCCGAGAGCCCGTCGATGTAGCTCTTGCCCTTGTCGTCGAAGATGCGCACACCCTCGCCGCGGGTGATGATCGGCGGCGTGATGCCGTCGCCGTGGCGCGCGAAGTGCCCCCACAGGTGGCGGTTGGCCTTGCTCGCCAGGTCGGTTGTTGTTTCTGGTGCGATATCAATAGTCGTCATCGTGTACCCCAATTGTATTGCTGCTTAACGAGTTTCAAGTAAACAAGCGTTTCGGTGGATATCACTCCCGGCAGTGCGCGGATCTGGGTGTTGAGCAGATCGAGCAGATCGTCGTCGTCCTCGCAGACCACTTCGATGATGGCGTCGAAGGAGCCCGCGGTCAGCACCACATATTCGACCGCGTCGATCGCGGCCAGCTTGTCGGCCACCAGCGTCGTGTCCCCGGTGCAGCGGATACCGATCATCGCTTGTCTGGCGAATCCGAGTTGCATCGGATCGGTGACGGCGACGATCTGCATGACGCCTGCATCGACCATGCGCTGGACCCGCTGCCGCACTGCGGCCTCGGACAGTCCCACCGCCTTGCCGATGCCCGCGTACGAGCGGCGGCCGTCCTGCTGGAGCTTCTCGATGATCGCTTTCGACAGCTCATCGAGTTGGACGGCCGCTCCCGGACGTGTCTGAACGCGCAGGGACACGGGTTGGATGCCCTCAGCACCCGGGTTGGCCATGCCTGAGATTGTGCACGGAATCCGTCGTTACAAGCAACCAATCCAATGAAATCACGCGCCGAGCCATGCCACGACTGCGGGAATGCGTAGGGAATGCATAGCCGACGGGTACCGGCGTCGGTTAGCGTTGGGCCATGACTGCGACGGTATCGGCCACAGTGGCCAGCAGCTGGATCAACGGCGCGGCGGTGATGACCGGCGGCGCCAAACATCAGGTCATCAACCCCGCGAACGGGCAGGTGGTCACCGAACTCGCGTTGGCCACCCCCGCCGACGTGGACGCCGCGGTCGCCGCGGCGCGCACGGCGCAGCGCGAATGGGGCACCGCGACGCCGGTCGACCGCGCGACCGTGCTGGCCAAGTTGGCGGCCCTGATGTCCGACCACGCCGACGATCTGGTCGCCGAGGAAGTGAGCCAGACGGGTAAGCCCGCGCGGCTGGCCCGCGAGTTCGACGTGCCGGGCAGCATCGACAACGTCGACTTCTTCGCGGGGGCCGCCCGCCACCTCGAGGGCAAGGCGACGGCGGAGTACTCGGGCGACCACACCTCGAGCATCCGGCGCGAGGCCGTCGGGGTGGTCGCGACCATCACGCCGTGGAACTACCCGCTGCAGATGGCGGTGTGGAAGGTGTTGCCCGCGCTCGCCGCCGGGTGCGCCGTCGTCATCAAACCCGCCGAGCTCACGCCGTTGACCACGCTGACCCTGGCGCGGCTGGCCAGCGAGGCCGGTCTGCCCGACGGTGTGTTCAACGTCGTCACCGGCGCGGGCGGCGACGTCGGCACCGCGCTCGCGGGTCACCGCGACGTCGACGTCGTGACGTTCACCGGGTCGACCCCGGTCGGCCGCAAGGTGATGGCCGCCGCCGCCGTCCACGGTCACCGGACCCAGCTGGAGCTCGGCGGCAAGGCGCCCTTCGTCGTCTTCGACGACGCCGATCTCGAGGCCGCGATCCAGGGCGCGGTCGCCGGATCGCTGATCAACACGGGGCAGGACTGCACCGCCGCGACACGCGCGATCGTCGCCCGCGAGCTCTACGACGACTTTGTCGCGGGCGTCGGCGAGGTGATGAGCAAGGTCGTCGTCGGCGATCCCAACGACGACGACACCGACCTCGGGCCGCTGATCTCCATGGCGCACCGGGCGAAGGTCGCGGGCATGGTCGAGCGCGCGCCCGACCAGAACGGCCGCATCGTCACCGGCGGCAGCGCCCCCGATCTGCCCGGATCCTTCTACCGGCCGACGCTGATCGCCGATGTGGCCGAGGATTCGGAGGTCTACCGCGACGAGATCTTCGGGCCGGTGCTGACCGTGCGGTCATTCACCGACGACGACGATGCGCTCCGTCAGGCCAACGACACCGCCTACGGTCTGGCAGCGTCGGCATGGACCCGCGATGTGTTTCGCGCGCAGCGCGCGTCGCGCGAAATCCATTCCGGCTGCGTGTGGATCAACGATCACATCCCGATCATCAGCGAGATGCCGCACGGCGGCGTCGGCGCATCCGGCTTCGGCAAGGACATGAGTGACTACTCCTTCGAGGAGTACCTGACGATCAAGCACGTGATGAGCGACATCACCGCCGTCGCCGAAAAGGACTGGCACCGGATCATCTTCACCAAGCGCTGACGCGTCCCACTCAACTTCTGCAGAACCGGCGTCTCCGATGACGCGCGAAAGCGTGTGCGTTAGGTCACAATGCGGA
>DATEIG010000670.1:0-4163 GCA_035279185.1 Mycobacterium sp. | reverse complement strand
AACCGGCTACGACGACGAGGCCGAGGCCATCATGCGGCTGACGCGTGAACGGCTCAAGGGCGACCAACTGCAGACATCGGCGATCTTCGACGACAACTTCCAGGTGCTGTCGAAGATCACCGACCCGAACGACTACTCCGGGCCGGGCACCGGATATGCCCTGACAAAAGAGCGGCGCGCCGAGATCGAGAACATCCGCCAGGCGCGCACGGTGCCGGAGCTGACCGCCGACCAGGACACCCACCGCGGACATCTCACCGTCACCGACATCGAGGAGGCGCAGCAGGGCAGCGATCCGCGCGAGGTCTGCATCGGGCTGTCGCCCGCGTTCGCCCGCTCCGTCTGGCTGACGCTGTGCGGTCTGACGGTCGGCGAGGCGCTGCGCCAGATCGAAGCGGGCCTGGAGGAGGAAGGCTGCGTGTCGCGTCTCGTGCGGGTCCGGTCGACGATCGACGTCGGCCTGATCGGGCTCACCGCCGCCCGGCTGTCGGGCTCCGGTATCGGAATCGGGTTGCAGGGCAAGGGAACCGCGCTGATCCACCGACGCGACCTGGCGCCGCTGGCCAACCTGGAGCTGTTCAGCGTTGCTCCGCAGCTGACGGCGTCGATGTACCGCGAACTCGGGAAGAATGCGGGCAGGCACGCGAAAGGGATGACGCCCGTGCCGATTCCCGCATTGGGCACCGACGAGTCGATCTCGGCGCGCTACCAGGCGCGCACGGTCGCGCTCGTCGCGCTCGAGCGGGAACTGTGTGAGCCGGGGCGTCCGCCGATGACGGTGAAGGTGACGAGGACGTGAGCACCGGCAAGGACCTCACGGTGCAGGCCGCCGTCGACGGCAAGCTCGAGCTGGCCGACCTACGCATGGACCCGGCCACGCTCGCGCATCAGGCCGCCGTCGCCAAGGAGCACGGCAACCCGCAGCTGGCCGACAACTTCCTGCGCGCAGCTGAATTGGCGGTCCTCGACGGAGAAGAGGTCATGGGCCTCTACGAGGCGCTGCGACCGCACCGCTCGACCGCGGAAGAACTGGAAGCCTTGCGTGCGTCGCTGGAAGAGCGTGGCGCTACCCGCTGCGCTGAACTCGTCCGGCAGGCCGCCGACGCATACGTTCGACGAGGCCTTCTGCGTTGACCGCAGCGGGCGTCGTCGCCGGGATCGACGTCGGAAACCACACCACCGAGATCGTCGTGGCCCGCCTCGGCGGCGACGCGGTGGAACCCATCGCCCACGGCCAGGCGCCGACCCGAGGCCGCAAGGGTTCGCGCGATTCGCTCGAGGGAGCCGCGGCGCTGCTGCACCGGCTCGAGGTCGAGGCGGGTGTCACCGTCGACCAGCTGGTGCTGGCGACCCTGCGACCGGTCGACACGTCCACGGCGCCGCTTCCGCCTGCGACGTCACCGCGCTCGCCGGTGCGCAGCCTCCGGCGACCCGACGCGCGAACACCGGCCGGGACCGGCTCCGCGGTGGGGCGGCACGTGCCGCTGGATGAGCTGGACGCCGACGTGAGGCCAGGCGCCGCAATCGTTTCCGTCGATGCGAGCACCGACTTCGAGGTCGCCGCCGGGAAGATCACCCGTGCGATACAGCGCGGCTGGCAGATCGTCGGTGTGATCGCCGCGCAGGACGACGCGGTGCTCATCCGCAACCGCATACCCGCCGACGTGCCCGTCGTCGACGAAGTCGATCTGGAGGGTCTCGAATCGGGGGCGCTCGTCGCCGTCGAGGTGGTCGCAGAAGGGCGCGCCTACCGGGCGATGGCCGACACGATCGCGCTGTCCGCGGCGCTGCAGCTCGGACACGAGCAGATCCGGGATGTCGCCGTGTTCACCCGCGAGCTGGCGGACTCACCCGCCATCGCGGTGACCGTACGCACGCAACCGCCGGAACCGCCTGCTGCGGACGACGACTACGTCGACTGCGTCGTCGACGGGACTGCGGCGCGATACAGCCCCGCGCAGGCACAGAGCGTGCTTCGCTCACGACCTCCTGGGAGCGCGCTGCGCGTCCGGCTCCACGCGATCGCCTCGGCGGAGAACGAACTCGCCGTCGACGACGTGTTCTTCACCGATCTGGCGTCGATCGACAACGGCGCATGGCTGCGCAGGGGCGTCGCGGAGACCAGAGGCACCGTCGTCGCGCTCCTCGCCGCCGACGAGGTGTCCGACGCCGCCGCGACCTTGACGGAGCTGACCGGCAAACCGGCGCTCACGCTGGCCTCCGAACCCGAGGCGGCCGCCTGCGGCGCGCGGACTACGCCGGGCCTGCCGCCCAGCGCGATCGTCTGCGACATCGGCGGCGGCACAATCGATCTCATCGGCAGCGGGGTGACCGTGGTGGCAGCGGGAGCGGGAGAGACGATCACCGTCGCGGTCGCGCGCGTGCTCGGCATCCCTCGGGCCCTCGCCGAGCAGGTGAAGCGCACGCCGGCCGTCCGCGTCGAGAGCCCGCACATCGCTCACGAGGAGGACGGGCGGCGCGTGTTCCTCGACCACCAGGCACCGGCCGACGCCATCGGTCGGCTGTGCACGCGGGGCAGCGCGGGCCTCGTGCCGTTCACCGGCAGGCTGGCCGCCGAGGAGTGGCGCAGCCTGCGGCTGGCGATCAAGCAGGAGACCGTCGCGGCCAACATCGCGCGGTGCATGCCGGTGTTCGACGGTGCCGCAACGGCTTTGGTGCTGGCGGGCGGCGGAGCGCTGGACGACGAACTGCTCCGCACCGTCAGCGAAGCGCTGCGTGGCACCGACGTGGTGGTCGGCCGCGCCAACGTCGACGGCGTGCACGGACCGCGGTATGCCGTCGCGTCCGGGTTGGTGCACCGGTACGCGGCAGGCGATCAGTAGTGGGCCGCGGCGTGGGTCAGGCCGTCGAGCGCCTCGTCGACGTGGTCCGTCCAACGGTTCGGCTCGATGCGGTGCACGGCGGAGTCGCCCTGAAACGCGCTGGAGATCACCACGTCTGGCTGCAGCGTGCGGAGTAGGCGCAGGCTTTCGGCCAGCGCGTCGGCATCGCCGATGCCCGGAATGTAGCCGGCCCACCAGTTTCCGGCGTCGCCGAGGACGAGAGTGTCGCCGGTGAAGAGATAGCGGCCCTCGGCGCCGTCCACCAGATAGCAGGTGCTGCCCGGCGAGTGGCCGGGTGTGGGGATCACCTCGACGCTGTTGACGTCGACGTGGCGGCTGCCCAGTGGCACGTCGACGTGAGCGTGCTTTCCGATCTCGAGGAGTTCGGCGACAGGCGCATGCAGCCTCGAGTGGAAATGCTCGGCGATCGCCGCCAGCATCGGTCCGGCCTCGTCACGGTGTGACAGGTACTGGTCGGAGACGCCGCCGAGTTCGTCGAGTCCGGCGAAGTCGGCATCGGTCGCGGTGGAGTAGAACAGTGCGTTACGGCCGGTCCACAGGAAGGCGTGGGTCGTCAGCCCGGGAAACGGCGAGTCGGTGCGGGTCTGCCAGAGGTCACTCAGAACGTGTTCCATGCCACCACCGTGCAACCTGAACAATAGTTGAGGTCAAGGGGTAGGTGTCACAGCCCCGGAACGATGTCGTCGAGCACGAACGTGACAGGCTGATCGAGTTGCGCGTAGGTACACGAGCGTGGTTCGCGATCAGGGCGCCAGCGGTTGAATTGCGCTGTGTGGCGGAATCTCTCGCCCTCCATGTGGTCGTAGCGGACCTCGACGACGCGTTCCGGCCGGAGCGGCACGAACGACAGATCCTTGCCCGCGTTCCACCGCGAGCCGCCGCCGTAGCGGCGGACGACGTCGGGATCCACCTCGGCCGCCCAGTTCCACGGATGGTCGTCGAAGGCCGTGACCAGCGGCTGCAACTCGGTGAGCAATGCACGCCGTTTCGCCATGGGGAAGGCGCCGATGACGCCGACGGATGCGAGCGTGCCGTCGTCCTTGTAGAGCCCGAGCAGAAGCGAACCGACCGCGTCGGCGCCGGATTTGTGCAGGCGATAGCCTGCGACAACGCAGTCCGCGGTCCGAGCGTGCTTGATCTTGGCCATGATTCGCTTGTCCGGTTGGTAGGGGATCGTCAGTGGTTTGGCGACGATGCCGTCGAGACCGGCGCCCTCGAACTCGGAGAACCACCGCTGCGCCGTGTCGACGTCGGTGGTCGCCGGCGTGACGTGAAAGGTCGGTCCGCACCCCGACAACG
>DATEIG010000669.1:0-2799 GCA_035279185.1 Mycobacterium sp. | reverse complement strand
CCTGCTGCGCGTCGCCGACAGGCAGGTGGTGGCGCACGACGAGAACGTGGTCGCGCTGACGTTCGACGCGGCCGACGGTGCACCGCTGCCGCGTTGGCATCCCGGCGCCCACATCGACGTACACCTGCCGAGCGGTCTGCTGCGGCAGTACTCGCTGTGCGGCGACCCCACCGACACCGGCTCGTATCGCGTTGCGGTGCGGCGCATTCCGGATGGGGGCGGTGGTTCGGTCGAGGTGCACGGGCTGACGATCGGCGACACCGTCGCCACCCACGGCCCGCGCAACGCGTTCCCCCTGACCGTGCCGGGGTACGGCTCCCCCGCCCGGCGGTTCCGCTTTGTCGCGGGCGGTATCGGCATCACGCCGATCCTTCCGATGCTCGCGCTCGCCGAGCGCCTCGGCGTCCAATGGTCGATGGTGTACGCGGGCCGCAGCCGCGACAGCTTGCCGTTCATCGACGAGGTGAGCCGCTTCGGCGACCGGGTCGAGGTGCGCACCGACGATGTCAGCGGGGTGCCCGCCGCCACCGAACTCCTCGGCGACTGTCCCGACGGCACCACCGTCTACGCCTGCGGACCCGCCCCGATGCTGACCGGTATCCGCGCCGCGCTGGTGGGACGCGACGACGTCGAACTGCACTTCGAGCGCTTCGCCGCGCCACCGGTCGTCGACGGTCGGCAGTTCACGGTGTCGATCCCGTCGCTGGGCCGCGACGTCGTCGTCGGCGCAGACGAGACGCTGTTGACGGCGTTGCGCCGCGAGAACGTGACGGCGTCGTACTCCTGCCAGCAGGGCTTCTGCGGTACCTGCCGGACGCGCGTGATCTCGGGCGCGGTCGACCATCGCGACACCCTGCTGACCGAACCGGAGCGGGCGGAGCAGATGATGCTCATCTGCATTTCACGGGCGGCCAACGGGGAGCGTCTCGTCCTGGATTTGTAGCCCGTCTGTACTATTCGGCCATGCCATTGGCCGCTGGTCAGACCTTCGCTGACTACACCATCGTGCGGCTTTTGGGCTCGGGGGGCATGGGGGACGTCTACCTCGCCGACCACCCGCGTCTGCCGCGGCGCGACGCGTTGAAGGTGCTGCGCAACGATGTCTGCGCCGACAACGAGTACCGCCAGCGCTTCGATCGGGAAGCCGATCTCGCCGCCACGCTGTGGCATCCGCACATCGTGGGCGTGCACGACCGCGGCGACGTCGACGGCCAGATCTGGATCTCAATGGACTACGTCGACGGCACGGACGCCGCCGAGGTGCTGCGGGCCCGCTACCCGAAAGGCATGCCGAAGGACGAGGTCCTCGCCATCATCACCGGTGTCGCCGAAGCACTCGACTATGCGCATCAGCGGGGTCTGCTCCATCGTGACGTCAAACCGGCGAACATCATGCTGACCGACCCGTCGGAGGGCGAACAACGAGTTCTGTTGGGCGACTTCGGTATTGCCCGGCGGGTCGACGACTCCAACAATCTCACCGCCACGAACATGACCGTCGGCACCGTCTTCTACGCCGCGCCGGAACAGCTCATGGGCGAGGACCTCGACGGCCGCGCCGACCAATACGCGCTTGCCGCGACCGCGTACCACCTGCTGGCCGGCTCGCCGCCGTTTCAGCACTCGAACCCGACCGTGGTCATCAGCCAGCACCTCACCGCGTCGCCGCCCGCACTGGCCGACAAGCGGCCCGAATTGTCGGCGCTGGATCCGGTGCTTCAGAAGGCCCTGTCGAAGGATCCGAAGGACCGGTTCAACAGCTGCCTGGACTTCGCGCGGGCACTGAGTCACCGACTGGGGCTCGAGGCGGAGGCCGACAACGACCGCACCGCGACGTCGGTGCCGATCGTCACCAGCCCGCGAGGAGGCGGCAGGCACGAGGCGCATCGGGCCCAGAAAGCCCCGAAGAACAAGTACCTTCGCCCTGCCTACCTCGTGCCCGCAGTGCTCGCGGTGCTGCTGCTCGTCGCGATCGCCCTCGTGCTGATCCAGTTCCGCGAAATCGAGAAACTCCTCAACGACGACTACACCCCTCCCCCGACGCCGCCTGCGACGTCGCCGCGCGCCGAGGCGCCACCGACCCCCGCACCGCCTCCCACAGAGGTGACGACGACGGTCACGACGGCCGCCGCGCAGTCCGCCGCGGTCGTCGGCTCCGACTGCTCACCGCTCGGCAGCACGGCGACGACCGCCAACGGCAACACCGTGTACTGCTCGACGCTCGAGGGCACCGGCGCGTCGATCTGGTCGACGAGCCAGGGCGAGGTGCCTGCGCCGACCATCACGGTGACCACGCAGGCCACCGACGAGCCGCTGCCGGTGCAGGAGGAGTCGCCGGTGCGGGTCTGTATGCAGGAGACCGGTAAGACCCGCCGCGAGTGCCGCGAGGCGATCCGCGCGGCCAATGAGGCGGGCAACTGAGCACCGCATGGCTCTAGCGTTAGCGGACAGGTTGGCGCTGGCCGACCTCGTTGCGCTGTACGCGGCCGCCGTCGACGACCGGCGCTTCGACGATGTCGTCGAATTGTTCACCGACACAGCTGAATTGCGACTACCAGACCCGCCACGGTCGCTCGATCCGGTGCGCATGCACCGCGGCCGCGACGGGGTTCGCTCCGCGATGGCCGCCCTCTCCGGTCTGGCCAGGACCCAACATGCGATCGTCGGCGAGGTCTACGCGCCGGGTACCGATGGCGATTACGCGTTGGGTCGGATCACCGCCATCGCACACCACTTCAGCGTCACCGACGACGGCGCCACCGATCTGGTGTGGCACCTGCGCTACGACGACGAATACCT
>DATEIG010000668.1:0-4482 GCA_035279185.1 Mycobacterium sp. | reverse complement strand
CCGCGGCCGATGCCGCCGCACGATCCCACCCACCCGGCGGTCGAGGGCAAGCAACGGCCGAGCGCCGCGACGACCCGTATCCCGACGGCACCCGCTGCCGCCAGCACTCCTTCGGTGGCAGGCACCACGCGGATGCGAACGCCGCGCGTCGCGCCCGCCGGTGAGCCGCAGACCACGCGGATGCCCGCGGCCAACACCCGCAAGCCCGGCAACCCCGCGCCGCAGCGCAGGCGCGCGACCCCGCCGCCCCCCGTGCGCGAGGATCGCGAGATCGAGTCGTGGCTGGGTGAGCTCCGCGGGAATGCCCCGGCGGCCTCGAAGCCCGCGCCGAGGCAGCGTCCGCCGCAGCCGAGCGCCGAGCCCACGACCGCGATTCCGACGCAGGGTCCCAGCAGGCACTCCAACGGCGGCGCCGATCCGACGACGGCGATCCCCGCGCAGCGGCCCCAGGATCCGGAGGCCACCGAGAAGCTGACCGCGCAGCAGGCTGAGGAAGAGGGCAGGCGCCGCGGCACCAATGGCGGTGTCAGCGCGGCGGAGCTGCTGCGAAGGGAAGGCCACGGCCGCTGAGCGGCTGACTAGTCGCTTCTGGCGGCGCTTTCCACGTCGTCGGGTTCGGCCTCGATGACCTTGCCGCTGTCGGCTTTCTGTGCCTCGATTTCCGCGTCGGGTTCGCTGGCGAGCAGCACGCGGATGGCGCTGTTGAGGAAGGCCACGATGGGCACCGCCAGCAGCGCGCCGACGATCCCCGCCAGCACGCTGCCCGCGGCGATCGCGAGCACCACCGCAAGCGGATGCACCGACACCGCCCGACCCATGACGAGCGGTTGCAGCACGTGGCCTTCCAGCTGCTGCACCGCGATGATGAGCGCCAGCGTGATCAGCGCGTAGATGAATCCCTTGGCGAGAAGCGCGACGACGACGGCCAGGAATCCGGCGACGACGGCACCGACCAGAGGGATGAACGCGCCGAGGAACACCAGCGAGGCCAACGGCAGCGCCAGCGGGATGCCCATGATGGCCAGGCCTGTGCCGATGCCGACCGCGTCGACGAGCGCGACGAGGAAGGTGGCGCGCACATAGCCGATCAGCGAGTGAAAGCCGGCGCTACCCGCATCGCGCACCCGGCCGCGAACGTTCTCCGGGAAGATCTGGGTGACGAACTGCCAGATGTTGCGGCCACCGTGCAAGAAGAAGATGACCGTGAAGAGGGTCAGCAGTGCGCCGGTGACGATCTCGGTCACGGTCGCCGCCGTCGACAGCGCGCCGCTTGTGAGCTTTGCCTGGTTGTTGCGGATCGCCTCGATCGCCGAGTTGCCCGCGTTGTTGATCTGGTCGGCGCTCAGGTGCATCGGGCCGTTGATGAGCCAGGCGCGGGTGCTGTCGATGGACTGCGTGACCTGCTCGACGAGGCCGGGCAAACCGGTGACGAACTGGCTGACGACGAAGGTCAGGATGCCGCCGACCAGCGCCATCCCCGTCAGCAGCACCAGCGCGACCGCCCCGCCCCGGGGTGCGCCGCGCCGGTCGAGGAAGTCGACCGCCGGGATCATCAGCGCGCTGACCATCAGCGCCAAGGCCACCGGAACGACGATCAATTCGAGACGCCGCACCACCCACAGCACTGCGACCGCGAGCGCGATGATGACCAGTAAGCGCCACGCCCAGGCCGCCGCCTTGCGGATCAGCGGCGGGACCGCGTCGTCGTGGATCGAATCGGTAGATCCCGCTGCGGCCATGCCGGTAGCGTAACCGCCGGTCGGAGGGGCAAACCTTTACCCTGTAGAGCGTGTCCCACGACGCGCCGGCGAACGACGCGCGCAGCCAAGAGGGAGCCACCCGCGGCAAGTACTGGTGGCTGCGCTGGGTGATCATCGCCGTCGCCGTGGTGGTGCTGACGGTCGAGGTCGTCCTCGTATGGGATCAGCTGGCCAAAGCCTTCCACAGCCTGTACGCGGCGAAGTGGCTCTGGGTACTGGCCGCGATGGTCGCAGCGATGGCATCCATGCACAGCTTCGCCCAGATCCAGCGCACGCTGCTGAGGTCGGCGGGGGTGACCGTGCACCAGTGGCGGTCCGAGGCCGCGTTCTATGCAGGCAACGCGCTGTCGACGACGATGCCCGGCGGGCCGGTGCTGTCAGCCACGTTCATGTACCGGCAGCAGAGGATGTGGGGCGCCTCACCGGTCGTGGCGTCCTGGCAGCTGGTGATGTCGGGCGTGCTGCAGGTGGTGGGCCTCGCGCTGCTGGGCCTCGGCGGCGCGTTCATGCTCGGCGCTTCGAAGAACCCCCTGTCGCTGATCTTCACACTCGGCGGATTCATCGCGCTGTTGCTGCTCGCACAGGCGGTCGCGTCGCGGCCGGACCTCATCGACGGCATCGGCGTGAAAGTGCTGTCCTGGTTCAACTCGGTGCGCGGCAAGCCTGCGCATACCGGGGTCGCCACCTGGCGTGAGCACCTCGACCAGCTGGAGTCGGTCAGCCTGAGCCGCCGCACGCTCTCGGTCGCCTTCAGCTGGTCGCTGTTCAACTGGATCGCCGACGTGGCCTGCCTGGCATTCGCCGCCTACGCCGCGGGCGGCCATCCGTCGCTGGCGGGCCTGACGGTCGCCTACGCGGCCGCGCGTGCGGTGGGGTCGATTCCCCTGATGCCCGGCGGACTGCTGGTCGTCGAGGCGGTGCTCGTGCCCGGCCTGGTGTCCAGCGGCATGACCCTGGCTTCGGCGATCTCGGCGATGCTCATCTATCGTCTGGTCAGCTGGATCTTCATTGCTGCGATCGGCTGGATCGTGTTCTTCTTCATGTTCCGCACCGAGAAGGACGTCGACCCCGACGCCGCACTCGACAGCTAACGACCCGACTCCTAGGAGCACTGCATGCACGCCGGAATCCGCACTGTCGCAGCGATTCTGGGAGTGCTGGTCATAACGGTCGCGGCATGCTCGTCGTCGACCGAGCAGACGGGCGCCCCGACGCAGTCGCCCTCCTCAACAGCTGAACCGGCGCCACCGCCACCAAGCCTGCCGGTGGCGTTCACACCTGTTGTCGGACGGGTGATTTCGGCGCCGGTGCCGGCGCCGTCCAGCGACGGCAAGACCCACCTCGCCTACGAGCTCGAGCTGACGAACACGATCGGCCAGGACGTGACGCTGACGTCGGTCGCCGTCCGCGCGGGAAACCAGACGCTGCTGACACTGCCGGCCGACAAACTGGCGTACTGGACGCGGGCCTTCGGGAGCCCAACGCCCACAACCAAACTCGCTCCAGGGCAGACAGGCGTCGTCTGGTTGGACGTCGTGGTCGACAACGGCAAGGTGCCAGGCGACCTGGTTCACACCGTCGGCGTATCGATCCCCAAGCCCGCGCCGCCGCTGACCCTCGCCGCGATGAACGAAGACATCGCACCGGTCACCGTGCAGACGCGCAAGCCTGTGGTGATCGCGCCACCGTTGGACGGCCCGAACTGGCTGGACGGCGATGGCTGCTGCGACATGACCGCACACCGCAACGCCGTCAACCCGATCAGCGGATCGCTGTGGGTGGCGGAGCGGTTCGCGATCGACTACATCCAGCTGGGAACCAACGGAATGATGACGACAGGCGACCCGACCAAGGTCGAAAGCTACCCCTACTTCGGTACCGGAATTCACGCCGTCGCCGACGGACCCGTCGTCGGTGTGCTGGACGGGCTGCCCGAGCAGGTGCCCACCAAGACGCCGACCGGCCTCAAGCTCGAGGAGTACGGCGGCAACCACATCGTGCAGGACATCGGCGACGGCAATTACGCGTTCTACGCGCATCTCAAGACGGGCAGCGTGAAGGTCAAGGTCGGCGACCAGTTGACGACCGGGCAAGTCATTGCGGCGCTAGGGAATTCGGGCAACACCGATGCCCCGCACCTGCACTTCCACGTGATGAGCACGCCCGATCCCCTGCGGTCGAACGGGCTGCCGTTCCTGATCGATTCCTTCAAACTCGACAACAGGATCGCGTCGATGGCCGACCTCGATCCTCTTCTGCGGGGCAAGCCCGCGACCATGGCGCCAGGCTTCGCACCGCGCGACGAATCGTCGGTCAGCCCGCTGGTCCTCGACGTGATGAGCTATGAAACGCAGTAGCGCGCTCGCAGCACTCGCCGACGTCGTCGGTGTGCTCTTGTTCTGCCTCGTCGGCCGGCGCAGCCACGCCGAAGGGCTGACCGTCGCCGGGCTCGCCGAAACCGCGTGGCCGTTTCTCGTCGGGACCGCGGTGGGCTGGCTGCTCAGCCGGGCGTGGCGGCGTCCGACCGCGGTCGTGCCGACCGGCGTGGTGGTGTGGCTGTGCACGGTCACGATCGGAATGCTGTTGCGCAAAGCCACGTCCGCCGGTGTCGCGCTGAGTTTCATCATCGTGGCGACGGCAGCCACCGCGGTGGTGCTACTCGGCTGGCGGGTAGCGCTTGCCGCCATGCGGCGCAAGCCCGCTCAGCGTTGATCCCGCTCCG
>DATEIG010000667.1:0-2699 GCA_035279185.1 Mycobacterium sp. | reverse complement strand
CTGTTCTAGTTCGGCTCGACGACTCCGAGGCCGCCGTCGACGATGATGGTCTGGCCTGTCACGTACTTGGCGTCGTCGGAAGCGAGAAACGCGTAAACCCCTGCGACGTCGCGTGGTTCTGCGACATACCCCACCGGGATGAGGCGTGCGACCGCGTCGAGCCCTTCGGCGCCCAGCGAGTTCACTTCGTCCAAACTCTGTGCAGTTCTCGCGATTCCCGGTGCGACGGCATTGGCGGTGACCCCGCCCGCGGCGAACTCGACGGCGTATGTCCGAACCAGCCCGCTCACAGCGGCCTTGGCTGCACAGTAGGCCGCGTGGTTCTCCCAGCCGTACCGGTAGCCGGAGATCGACGAGGTGGCGATCAGTCGTCCCCATTGTCGTTCGACCATCGAGGGGACGGTGAGCGCGAACAGGTTGTGCACTCCGTGCACGTCGGTGGCAATGACTTCGCCGAAGGTCGCGTCGACCCCGTTCGTCGTGGGAGATGCGGTGGCGATGCCGGCATTGGCGACCGCGATGTCGATCGGCCCGAACATGTTTCGTGCGGCGTCGACCATGTCGCGCAGCGCCGCAGCGTCCGAAACGTCGCATGATGCAACGGCGACGGCGCCGCGGGGCGAGGCTGCGGCGACGGCCGCGCCTGACTCCTCGCCCCCAGGCGGGCACACCGCGGTGACGCGGCATCCCCTCTCGGCCAAGATCGAGACGACGGCAGCGCCGATACCGGTTCCGCCGCCTGTCACCACCGCGTGTTTGCCGGCGGGCGACGTCACGCGATCACATCTCCGCCCGACACATTGACGGTCGAACCCGTCGTGAAGCCCGAGACACGCGCCGCGAGAAGAAGAACAGCGGGCACCACTTCCTCGACTGTTCCGAAGCGCTTCAGCGGGAGTTCCTGCTTCTTCGCCTCCAGCCACTCCGGCGGCAGGGACCACAGCATGTCGGTTTCGATGGGACCAGGTGCGATGCAGTTCACCGTGACGCCGTAGTCGGCCAACTCCAATGCAGCGCAGCGAGAAAGCGCGTGAACGCCGCCTTTGGCCGCGCCATAGTGGGCGATGTCGGCACCGCCCTTGAGCGCGATGTTGGAACCGAAGAGAACGATGCGACCGTAGCGGTTTCGTTTCATCGTCGGGATGACCGCCTTGAGGCAGTAGAACGTGCCCGACAGGTTCACGTCGATCATCTTCTGCCATGAGTCGACAGGCATGTCGGCGATGCTCACCGACTCGTCGATCGCCGCGGCGGTGACGAGCACGGTCGGGTCGCCCAGATCCCCGGACACCTGCTCCACCGCCGCTGATACGGCAGGCCAATCGCCCACGTCGACGACGTAAGCCGACGCGGTGGCGCCGGAGTCGACGAGAGACTGGCGCGTCGCATCCAGCCCTGCGGAATCCCGGTCGAGCAGGGCAACTTTGGCGCCGGCTGCTCCCATTGCAGCGGCCACACCCCGGCCGATGCCGTTCGCGGCGCCGGTGACCACGGCCACGTCGCCGGCCATGTCGATGCGCATCGCAGGGCCGCCCGTCAGCCCAGCTGCTCGGTCGCAACAGGCGCTTCGTCCCGGCGGTCTGCCGCGGCAAGATTCTGACCGATCCGCGCGGCGAGCGCCGGAGAAGCGACGACGGCGATGAGCCCGATCAGCAGCCAGCCGCCCGCAATGTAGGGGAACAGGTTGGCCGGGAAGTCCGGGATCGGCACGCAACTCTTGTAGAGCACGAAGGCGATGAACACCACACCCACGGCCAGCAGAGCGCTTTGCGCCCATCGCCCCCGCTGGGCGTCGCGCACGCACATCACGATCGCGGCCGCACTCGTCAGGGCGTAGGCCACCAGGATCAACAGAGAGCCGACCGTGCCGCAGTAGAAGTAGACGTCGTTGATGGATGCCCCTGCGACACCGTGGAGCAGCGCCACCGCGATCAGCCCGACGAGGACGGAGAGGCCGACGGCCACAGACGGTGCGCCCGAAGGGGACAGCTGCGCAAGACGTTTGGGCCCGAAGCCGTCCCGCGACAGTGCGAAGTTCAGCCGCGCGGCCGCTGTGACCGAACCGAGGAAGCACCCGAAGGCGCTCATGAAAGCGCCGAAGTTCAGCAGCGCCGACACCCACCCACCGATGAACACCTCGCCGAGCTTGTCCAACGGCGCACCTGAGTCGATGTAGGCCTGCACACCTTCGTCAGACACGCCGTAGGCGACGGTCTGGGCGTAGAAGGCGACGACGAACAAGATGCCGCCGATCAGCACCGCGGCGCCGATGGCGACGGGAATGAGCTTGCGCGGGTTCGATGTCTCTTCGCCCAGTGATGCGGACGCCTCGAAACCGGCGAAGCAGAAGAAGCCCAGCACGGTGGCCGCGGCGATCGGCCCCAAGCCCTCGGCGCCGGGCAGGAACGGGGTCGCCGAGAGACCCGCGTCGGGAAGGGAGGCCGGTGCGGTCGCCGTCGAGAGGCGGATCAGGATCCACAACGACAGGATGACGATGAGCCCGATCGAGATGAACTCGATCCACAGAAGGATCTTGGCGACCAGCCTGACTTCGCGGTTGCAGAGCAGGTAACCCGCGATCGCGGCCACGACGGCGATGGGAATCCAGCCCCATCCGCCCACGTCCAGACCGATTCTGGCGAGGAAGTCCTGGCAGAAGATGACCGTTGCCGTCATCGTCGAGCCGCAGAAGGCGAGAT
>DATEIG010000666.1:0-12171 GCA_035279185.1 Mycobacterium sp. | reverse complement strand
CGGAATCCGGGCGACGTCGGTGTTTCCGTCAGGCACCTTCCCTCAGGTCCCCATCGACGACCCGAAGATGTACCCCATCTACGCCACCTGCGTCGAGCTGGGCATCCCGATCTTCGTCTGCGCGGGCGTACCCGGACCTCGAGTTCCGTTCCGCCCGCAGGAGGTTTCGCGGATCGACGTGGTGATGTTCGACTTCCCCGATCTGGTGTTCGTCACCCGTCACGGCTGCGAACCGTGGGAGGACCTCGCTGTGAAACTGATGCTGAAGTGGCCGAACATCTACTACTCGACGTCCGCGTTCGCACCGAAGTACTACCCGAAGGCGATCCTCGACTACGCGAACTCCCGCGGCTCGGACAAGATCCTCTACGCCGGCTACTTCCCCATGGGCTTGTCCCTCGAGCGGATCTTCAGTGAGCTGCCCAACGTGCCGTTGAAAGACGAGGTATGGCCGAAGTTCCTCTACGGCAACGCCGCACGCATTCTCGGACTGGACGGCTGACGGTCGATGGCACTGGCGATCACGAGTGAGCAGGAAGAGCTCGCCGACGCGGTCGGCCGGTTCGCCGCCCGCCACGCACCGATCGAGAAGACCAGGGCCGCGCTGGATTCCGTCGCGGTGGGCGAGATCCCGACCTGGTGGGAAGACCTGACGGCCAACGGTTTCCACGCCGTGCACCTGCCCGAAGAGCTGGGAGGCCAGGGTGGCACGCTCACTGACCTGGCATGCGTCGTAGAAACCGCCGCCGCGGCGCTTCTGCCGGGGCCGTTCGTCAGCACGGTGACAACCAGCGCGATAGCTGCCACAGCGGATGTATCGGGCACTCAGATGGTGCGGGACCTGGCCGCCGGCGCCACCGGCGCCGTCGTGCTGCCCGACCAGTCCGACCTTCGAGCCACTCGGCACTCCGACGGCTGGCGGCTCAACGGCTCCACCTCGTCGGTGCTGGGAATCTCTGCCGCCCAACGTGTTCTCGTGGCCGCCCGCGCTGAGCAGGGTGGCTGCCTATGGTTTGCGCTGGACACCACCGGCCCACCCGCCGCCGGCCTGTCGACCGAGGTTCAGCGTGGTACCGACCTGTCGACCGATGTCGGTGTGCTGGCGCTCGACGACTACCCCGTCGAAGCGAGTTCGGAGATATCGGGCATCGACTCCGAGCGTGCCCGCTGCATCGCGGCGGCCCTCGCCGCGTGCGCATCGGCAGGAACGGTACGCCGGTGCGCGGACACCGCAACGGATTACATTCGCACCCGCGAGCAGTTCGGGCGACCCGTCGGTGCGTTCCAGGCTCTCCAGCACAAGGCCGCTGTCCTGTTGGTGCACGCCGAGCTCGCGGCTGCCGCGGCCTGGGATGCGGTGCGCGCATCCGCGGATTCCGTTGAGCAGCACAGGCTTGCGGCGGGGTCGGCCGCGCTGATGGCCGTCGCGGCCGGACCCGATCTCGTGCTCGACGCGCTGCTGATGTTCGGCGCGATCGGCTACACATGGGAACACGACACGCATCTGTACTGGCGCCGTGCCATCAGCCTCGCCGCCTCACTGGGGCCCACGACGCAGTGGAGCCGGGAGATCGGTGAGCTCGCGCTCAGCACGAAGCGCTCGACCGCGCTGAACCTCGGCGAGGTCGAGGCCGACTTCCGAGCCCGGGTTGCAGCGACCCTCGATCGGGCGCAGATGTTGCCCAACGAACACCCCTCGGACGAGCCGCGTGCGCCGGGGCTTGCCACCGGCACGCAACGCGACATGCTGGCCGAGGCCGGGTTGGTCGCGCCACATCTGCCCCCGCCGTGGGGCGTCGACGCCTCCCCTGTCCAACAGGCCATCGTCAGCGAGGAATTCGACAACCGACCCGACCTCATCAAGCCGGCGCTCGGGATCGCGGAATGGATACTGCCGACGATTCTCGCCAACGGAACGGACGGTCAGCGTGAGCGGTTCGCACACCCGATCCTGCGGGGTGTGCAGCGGTGGTGCCAGCTGTTCAGTGAGCCGGGCGCCGGTTCGGACCTCGCCTCGCTGAGCACCCGGGCCCGCAAGGTCGACGGCGGCTGGCTGATCAACGGGCACAAGATCTGGACGTCGCAGGCCGACCTCGCGCAGTTCGGCGCCCTGCTCGCACGCACGGACCCCGACGCGTCCAAGCACCGCGGAATCAGTTACTTCCTCGTGGACATGACATCGCCCGGAATCACGATCGAGCCGATCAAACAGGCCAGCGGGCATTTCGATTTCAACGAGGTCTTCCTCACCGACGTCTTCGTGCCCGACGACATGCTGGTCGGAAAGCCAGGCGACGGTTGGGATCTGGCGGTTGCCACCATGGCCGTGGAGCGCACGGCGATCGGCAACTACGTCACGATCGACCGCTCGGCGGCACTTCGCCACCTTGCGCAAGCCGACGGCCCGGATCGGGACGCTGCCCTGCGAGCGCTCGGTGAGATCGAGGCCTACACCGCCGCGATCAAGGCCATGGTGTTGCGCGAGACGCTGCGCTTGGTCGAGGGGCAGGCGGCGGGACCGACCTCGAGCATCGCGAAGTACGCGATGGTGATGCTGCTCCGCCGTGCGTCGACGGCGACGCTCAACCTGACAGGCCGCGTCGCCCTGCTCGAGGAATCCGACCCTGCTGTCATCGGGCCGTACTTCGAGATGCCGTCCGAACTGATCGGCGGCGGTACCGCCGAGATTCAGCTGACCGTGATCGCCTCCATGATCCTCGGCCTGCCGCGCAACTAGAAGGGACACCGTCATGACGACCGATCCGGGATTCACCTACTTCGACTGCGACAACCACTATTACGAAGCGCTGGACGCCTTCACCCGACACATCGACAAGGCGTACAGGAAACGCGCCATCCAGTGGGCCGAGATCGACGGCAAGCAGCGCCTGATCGTCGGCGGCAGGGTGAACCGGTTCATCCCGAACCCGACCTTCGACCCCGTGGGGAAGCCGGGCGCGCTCGACGAGTACTTCCGTGGGCGCAATCCCAGGGGTGCGGACCTCAACGCTCTGTTCGGCGACCTCGAACCCATCCCCGCGGCCTATCGAGACCGAGACGCGCGCCTGGCGCTGATGGATGAGCAGGGCATGGCGGGCTGCATCATGCTGCCGACGCTCGGCGTCGGCATGGAGCAGGCGCTGCTCCCCGACCTCGACGCCGTCGTCGCCACCTTCCGCGCGTTCAACCGCTGGATGGAGGAGGACTGGGGATTCGCTTACCAGGAACGGATTTTCGCCGCCCCGTACATCACTCTCTGCAAACCCGACGCCGCTGTCGAGGAACTGCAGTGGGCGTTGGATCGCGACGCCCGCTTTGTCGTGATGATCCCCGGACCCATCTCGACCGATGTCGGGATGCGCGCTCCCGGCGACCCCATGTTCGACGACTTCTGGCGATTGGCCAACGACTCGGGCATCACCGTCTGCTACCACTCCGGTGAGACGTACTACTCGAAGTTCCTTCCTGCGTGGGGTGAGCCCGATTTCTTGATGTCGTTCCAGGCGCTGCTCGGCTTCCGGACGCTCTTCTCCGGCGACCCGATCCAGGACACAATCGCCAACCACCTTCACAACGGCCTGTTCCTGCGTTTCCCCAATCTGCGGATGGCAGTCATCGAGAGCGGCTCGGCGTGGGTGTTCCACCTGTTCGAGAAGCTCACCAAGTCCTACGGCCAGATCCCGTTCATCTACAAGGAGGATCCGCGCGAGACGTTCAGGCGCCATGTCTGGGTGTCGCCGTTCTACGAGGACGAACTCGCGAGCCTGTTGAAGCTGGTCGGCGTCGACCGGATCATCATGGGGTCGGACTTCCCTCACGTCGAAGGGCTGGCCGAACCCGCCTCCTACATCAAGGATCTCGAGAACTTCGACTACACACCGGAGCAGTGTCGCGCCGTCATGCGCGACAACGGTCTGGAGCTATCCGTCCGCAGGCCGGCATAACACCTTCGTGAAGGTCGAGAAGGCCAGCCTGGTCGCGATGCTCCTCGAGGTCGGCGAGGAGAACGCGGCCGTGCTGCTCGCGCGGTCGGACTTGGCGGACGAGATCGACACCGGCGACGATCTCGACGCGCTGTCGGCGTTCGGACTCGAGCGCGACCAGATCGAGGAGGTCGCGCGCCTGGCGATCGGCTCCATCGAGCCCGACGACGTGAACACCCGCCGCAGGCGCGGCGAGCTGGAGAAGACGATCTCGCAGCGGTGGGCCGACCTCGTCGATCAGTGGAGGTCCTGACGGACGGGGGCGACCGACAATCCCTCCGACGGGTCGTCGACCGCCGACGGGCGGCACGATTCGATGAATCCGCGCAGCAGTCGCTGCGCCAGTTCGTCGCGCGGCCAGTTCACCTCCGGATGCCACTGCACACCCGTGACAGCCTGGCCGGTCGCTTCGTACGCCTCGACCAGGCCGTCGTCTGCGGTGGCAGTGGCGACGAAGGCCGGTGCAAGCTCGCGAATGCCCTGGTGGTGTTGACTGTTCACCGAGATGGGACCGTGCTGACCGAGCCACCCGGCGACCCGACTGCCCGCAACGACGTCGACGCGGTGGCTGACATCGATCAACTGCTCCTCGGTGCGCCAGTGCTCGATGCTCGAGGGGTGATCGCGGCGGAGGTCGAGATAGAGGGTTCCACCCCGCGCGGCATTGACCAACTGCGCGCCGCGACATATCGCCAACGTCGGAATCCCGCGCCGCCACGCTGACTCGAACGCCGCAATCTCATTGCCGTCGCGGATCGTGTTGACGCCCTTGACCAACGGGTCGCGTCTGTCGGCGCCGTGAAGTGCCGGGTCGACGTCCCCGCCGCCACTGATGATGAGGCCATCGACGTTGGCGAGGAGCGACGACGTGTGCTGCGGCGCGCTTCCACACTCGACGGCGAGCACAATCGCACCGAACTGCTGCAGACCGTCGAAGATGTTCTGCCAGTGCACAAACCGTCGCAGCTCTTGGCTGCTGATCGTCACCGCGATGACGGGTTTGGCGAGCACTGCGGCCATCCTCACATCAGCCGGACGGCGACACGACGCAACAGCTTGGTCAACGCGATGTACGGCGTCGCCCCAAGAGGCCACTGCGACACGATCTTCCCCGTGCCCGCCCTGAAGTAGCTGTTCGTGGTCTTCCACACCGTCTTGCCGAGTTGCGCCTGAAGCCAGTCGTTGTAGATGACGAACGCCGAGCGACGCACGTCGATCACTGTCTTGCCAGTCTTGGCCGCTCTCGAGATGAGGCTGGCCGCAAAGGCGGCCTGGGCTTCGTAGAAGTGCACAAGCGGGGCGGCGTTGGTGTTGGGCCCGTACATGATGAAGAAGTTCGGGAACCCCGGCACCATCATGCCGAGGAACGCCTCGGGCTCGCCGTTCCACGTGCTGTGCAGCTCAGCGCCGCCCTGACCGTGCACCTGGTAGTTGCCCAGATAGTTGGCGGCGTCGAAACCCGTTGCCATCACGATGATGTCGAAGGAGTGCTCGTCGCCGTTGGCGTCAACGGCGCCGGTCTTCGTGAGGCCCTTGACCCCATGCGGCACCAGGGTCACCTTCGGATCACACAACGACGCGTAGTAGGTGTCGCTCAGGACCGTCCTGCGGGCCTCGAAGGGGAATTTCGGAGTCGTCAGCTCGATCAGGTCGGGCCGCGCCGCCAGCTCCCGCTTCAGGAATGCCAGCGCCGTCATGTGGCGTCGCTTGTTGTCCCTGCCGTCCTTGCGCGCATGCCCGGAGCGGATCTGCCTGCGGTCGTAGTCGAGGAAGAGGCGGTACCGTCGCCTCGCGTAGGCCAGCGGGTTGCGGTTGATCCGCCGCTCGCGGGCGGTGAAGTCACGACTGTTCTTCGGCACTATCCAGTTTGGTTCGAGCTGGAAGATGGTGACGTCGGATGCGAGCCTCGTCGCTTCGGAGACGACCTGCACCGCAGAAGATCCGGTACCGACAACCGCCACCGATTTACCGGTTATGTCCAGTCCGTCGATCCAGCGCGACGTGTGGCAGATCGCACCCTGGAAGTCGTGGTCTTCGCGGGCGAACGGCGGAACCACGGGGATGTTCAGGAAGCCGACCGCGCTGATCACCGCCGTGAACGGACCATGGTCGACGCCGGAACTCGTGCTCACGGTGTAGGTGTGCTCGTGATCACACCATGCCACGTCCTCGACGGCTTCGTTGAACCGAATGCGTCGCGGCAGGTCCCACTTGTCGGCGACGCCTTCGAGATATCCCAGAAGCTCGCGCCAGTCGGCATGGGTGCGGGTCCAGTCGTGGCGTTCGAAGGAGAACGAATAGATGTGGGATTCGAGGTCCACTTCCGCACCGGGATAGCGGTTGTGCCACCATGTCCCGCCGAGCGCGGGCGCCTTCTCGAAGATGACGAAGTCCTCGATGCCCTTCCGCCGAAGCGCAACGGCCGCGGCGATGCCGCTGAAACCGGCACCGATGATCGCCACGCGGGGCGCCTGGCGATCATGTGGTTTCATCGGGTGCTCCTCGGAAAATATCTATAGGTTCAGTATTTAGACCAATTAGTCGATTGTCAATACCACTCCACCGGGCCTGTCGTCGTGACTACTTGATCTGCGCGATCCAGCCGCCGTCGACGACCAGATCGGTAGCGGTGATGAAGGACGCCTGCTCGGATAGCAGGAAGGCGACGGCATCGGCGATGTCGGTTGGCATGCCCAGTCTGCGCAGCGGTGTGCGTTGCTCCATGTTGGTTCGCCTGGCGGGGTCTTCCTGGTAGAGCGGTTCGATCATCGGTGTCAGGATCGCGCCCGGGCATACGGTGTTGACGCGAATGCCTTCCGGACCCAGTTGCAGCGCAAGCGTTCTGCTGAGCGAGACGACGGCGGCCTTGCTGACCTGATACGCATCGAGGGGCGAGTCCATCCCGCGCACGCCTGCGGTGCTCGCGATGTTGACGATGCTCTTGCCCACCCCGCGGCGAAGCAACGGTACGGCCGCCACCGTGAGGTGCCGCACCGCGTGCAGATTCACCCCCAGTGTGGTGTCCCAGACCCATTCGTCGGTATCGAGGACGGACCCGTCACGCTCGAAGAACGCGACCCCCGCTGCGTTGACCAAGTAGTCCAGCGCCGAAATCGGCAATGTCGCAAGCAAATCCGCCGGATCACCGGTGAGTAGATCGAAGGCCACGTACCCGACGTTCGCGGGCAGATCCGGCGGGCGGGGCTTCACATCGGACGCGAATACCGCAACCCCGTCGGCCGCCAGCCTGGCCGCGGTGGCCAGCCCGATGCCGCCGCCTGCGCCCGTGACCAGCGCGGTGAGGGTCACCTGTTGACCGCACCAAGGGCCTGCGCGAGTCGCTCACCCGCGAACGTCATTGCAGCTGTAGCAGTGGGGAAGACCTCGTCGAGCCCGAAGAAGCCGTGCACCATCCCGTCGGTGACGTGGCTCTGCACCGGTACGCCGGCCGCCTCGAGAGCGGCCGCATAGCGCTCGCCCTGCGGCCGGATCGGGTCACATTCGGCGAGAATGACGGTCGCCTCGGGCAGGCCGGTCAGGTCGGCGTCGAGGATGTTGACACGAGGGTCGTCTTTATCAGCCGGGCTCGCGAGGTAATTGTCCTGGTGCCAGAGTAATTCGTCGCGTTCGAGCATGACGCCGTCGTATTCGGGATCCATTCCCCGTTCCAGATCGGTCGTGGTGACGGGATAGACGAGCAACTGGTGTCGCAGCGCGGGGGCGCCTGCATCGCGCGCGTACAACGCGGTCGCAGCCGCGAGATTGCCTCCGGCGCTGTCGCCCGCGACGGCGATGTTGTTGTGGTCGATGCCGAGGCCCGACGCCGGGTCGGCCGACCAGACCAGCGCGTCGATCGCATCGTTGACCGCGGTGGGAAATCGGAAGTCGGGTCCGCGGCGGTAACCGACCGAGAGCACGGCGCTGCCCGACGCGTTGGCCAGCAGCCGGGCCGCGGCATCGTGGGAGTCGACGCTGCCCAGCAGCCAGCCGCCGCCGTGGAAGTACACCGTCAGCGGCAGCACTGCGCCTTCGTCCGCGGGCAGGTACAGCCGACCGGGTATGGTCTCGCCGTCGCGAGTGGGGATGTCGATGTCGACGACGCGGTGCACCGGCGGCTTCTCCAGAGCGGCGAAGGTGTTCTCGAAGTTCTCGCGCGCCGTCTCGACGGGCAACAGGTGCGCATTGGGACGTCCCGACGCCTTGGCGTCGTCGAGCATCTTCTGCGCGATCGGATCGATGGGCATTGCGGCTCCTCAGCGGTGATGTCGGCGGTCAGACGCGTTCGTAGTAGCGGCGGGTCTCCCAGTCGGTCACGCAGTGTGAGTCGAAGGAGACGAGTTCGGCCTGCGCGGACGCCAGCAGGTGGTCGAAGACCTCGTCGCCGAATGCGACGCGCAGCATCTTGCATTCCTCGAACCGGCCGAGCGCTTCGTGCATCGAGGTCGGCACGCCCGCGATGTTGTCCCCCAGCCAGGCGTTGCCGTCGAAGATCTCAGGCATCGGCAGTTCCCTGTCGATACCGTCGAGGCCCGCCGCGATCGTGGCCGAGTAGGCGTAGTAGGGGTTGACGTCGGCACCAGGGATGCGGTTCTCGACGCGAAAGGACGGACCACGCCCGACAAGCCGGAAAGCGCACGAGCGGTTGTCGTTGCCGAGCGCAAGCGCGGTGCCCGCGAACTGGTCGGGCTGAAACCGTTTGTATGAGTTGATCGTCGGTGCGAACATCATGATCATGTCGGCGGCGTTGCCGAGCTGCCCCGCGACGAAGGACCCGAAGGTCTCCGACATGCCGCCTTGAGGCCGCTGCGACCAGCACAGGCTGTCACCGTCATCCGCCGACCACATGCTCACGTGGAGGTGACATGACGATCCGACCTCGTCCACCTTGGGCTTGGCCATGAACGTCACGGTGAGATCGGCGGCGTTGGCCAGTTGTTTGACGCCGTATTTGAACAGCACGTGGCGGTCGGCCATCTCCAAGGTGTCGCAGTAGTCGAGAGTGACCTCCTGCTGGCCGAGGCCCCATTCGGGTTTCGACGACTCGATCGGCACCCCGAACTCCGGCATCTGGTTGCGAATCCGTTCGATGAACCAGTCATCCCTGCTCGATTGGATCATCTGGTAATCGGAGCGGTAGTCCGACAACATCTTCAAGTTCTGGTAGCCGAGATCCCACGCCTCGCGGGGCGGAGTGGTCGCCAGGAAGAACTCGAGCTCGGAGGCGAACTTGAACCGCAGGCCGTGCGACGCGGCGCGATCGACCTGCTGGCGCAGGATGCTGCGGGGCGCGACCGCCAACAGCGCGTCGGAGTCATATTCGTAGGCGTCGCATATCACCAGCGCGACGTGCGGCTCCCACGGCACCCGGCACAGCGTCGTCAGATCGGGAACCAGCCGGATGTCGGCCCATCCGTTGGATGCGCTGGACACCGGAAGGTCGAGCGGGTTCATCTCCAAGTCGACGGCGAAGATGAAGCTGCTGGCGTTGATCCCGCTGCCCGACAGTCCCAGGGAACGGAACGCCGGGATGGTGAGCCGCTTGCCGACCAGCCGCCCGTATGGGTCAGGAGTGGCGCAGACGACGGTGTTGAGCTGACCTGCCTCGACGAGCTCGTCGAATTCGTCGACGGACAGGCGTGCCGGTTCTGTGTTCATTGGTGCTCCAGATGACGCGTGAGTTCCCAACTGGTGATCGTTTGGCGCAGCCACGAGTCGAAGCGCCTGGCCTCGGCACGGCGAGTCGCCGCGTAGGACGCGCAGAACGACTTCCCGAGCAACTCGGGCAACCACGCAGACTCCTCGAAAGCCGTTACAGCGCTGTGCAGATCGGCTGGCACCGTGCCCACATGCTCACGAGGCCTCGCCAGGGCGGTCTGCTCGCGAAGTCCGTGCAGTCCGGCAGCCAGCAGAGCGGCGGCCACAAGATACGGGCTGGCGTCCGCACCCGGTCGGCGATGTTCGACCCTTGCCCCTGACAGGTCGTCGAGGATGGTCCGGCAAGCGGTGCTGCGGTCGTCGTCACCCCATGACGCGGCCGCCGGGGTGAACATCTCGGGGTCGATCCGCTTGTAGGAGTTGACGTAGGGATTCAGCATCACGGTGGTGTCGGCCATGCCTGCCAGCAGTCCGGCCAGATAGTGCTGTGCTTCCTGAGACAGCTGCCCCGGCTTTTCGCAGAAGATGTTGGCGCCCGCGCGGTTCAGACTCGAGTGCACGTGTCCGCCCGCACCGGAGCGGTCGGCGAACGGCTTGGCCATGAAGCTGGCGTGCAGGCCGCGTTCGGCACACAGGTCACGCAGGTACTGGCGGGCGCGCACGGCGTTGTCTGCGGCCTGGAGTGCGGGCGCAGGCGCGAGCGTGAACTCGAAGAATCCCGGCCCCAATTCCGAGTGGAACATCTCCACGATGATCCCGACGCTGTCCATGCGGTTGATGAATTCGGTTGTCAGCGTGTGAACTTCGGCAGAGCGCGACACGCTGTAGGCGTTCTCCGTTGTCCCGAACGGGCGGCGGTCGGCCCCCGTCCGACCCGGACCGTCAGCGAACAGCCACAGCTCGTATTCGAACCCGAGCACCGGCTGTAGCTCGAGGTCGGAATAGCCGTCGAGCACCCGCTGCAGTGCGTACCGCGGTGACATCTCGACAGGTCGCCGGTCGACGTCGTAGAGGTCGGCGATGACGGCGTCGGTGCCTGGCCGCCAGCCCAACTCGACGCGCGTGCCCTCGTCTGGCACGAGCCGGGCATCGGGATACCCGTTGTCAGCATTGCTGAACTGGGTGTCGGTGACTTCGTCGGTGACCGAGAGCCCGTAGACGATGGTGCACATCGCCAGATTCGTATCGCCGTGAGTCTTGCTGGCGCGCACCAACTTGCCGCGGATGCCCAGGTCGTAGTCGGGCACCTCGAGTTGCGTCAACGCAACGCCGTCAGACATCGCAGGCTCCTTCCGCAGTCGCCGGTACGGGTCGCCTCGCCGGGTCGCGTCCGACCCTGCGGTAGACGGCATCGGGGATGTCGGCCGGGTCCCGGTACACCCACCAGGTACAGGACGTCTGCGGCGAATCCGGCGTCCACGTCGGCGCGTCGATGACGCGGGTGGGGAAACCGAGGCGGTCGATCGGCATGACCTCGTTGAGTTGGCAGCAGTGCACGCAGTACGAGCAGATCCCCACCGTGTTCCAGGCCCAGTCGTGCGGCTCGGTGGTGACGGCGAAATCGAAGGGTGCGCCGGCGCGCGGTTCGCCGTCGCTGGCACGTGCGTCGAGCGATCGGCCGCCCGATCCACACGGCGCGAAGCGAAACCCCACCCGGGTTGGTTCGTCGATGATCTCGATGTCGCCTTGCCGCCCCGCACCTGCGAGATGGGCATGGAAGCCGTCGACGATGGCGACCATCAGCTGGTGCGCCGACTGCGACCACGGTTGATAGTCCAGGGAATAGCGGCGTGCGTGCACGTCATACCAGTCGCTCATCAGGAAGTCCCACAGTGCGCCGAGACGGTCTTCCCCGACGAGTCGCACCGCGATGTCGATGAGGCCGGAGACCCGGTCGACCGCCCGGTCGTGAACGGCCTGCCATACCGCGCGCGCGTGTTCGATGGCGTCGGCTGCCCCTGCGTCGCCTTTTCTGCAGGCCGCCGCGGCGGCCTCGACCGCGGCGGTGAACTGCGGCCACTCGGCTTCGATTCCAGCCATCGCCTGCGCACCGACGAGCGTTCCGAGGCGCCCGACCGCCGCTGCGATGTCGGCCTCGGACACACCGTGGTCGCGAATCCAGTCCGCGGTGACCAAAGGCCAGCGTTCGAAGACGTCACGCAGTTCCTCGGCCTCCAGGACGGAGACCTCGACCAGCTCCGCGGCCGCGTCGAGGTCGCCGCCGGCCAGCCTGTCGACGGCCGTGCGGAATGTGCCCTTGGCGAGTTCCCGCCACGTGCCGACGCGTGCCGCCCGCCCGAGCGACGGTTCGTATCCGACAGGTGACTGCTCGGTCATGACAGTCCGAATCCGCCGTCGACCATCAGCTCCGATCCCGTGATGTAGCCGGCTTGGTCGCTGAGCAGAAACGCTGCGGCGGAAGCGATCTCACTCGCCTCGGCGAACCGGCCCATCGGAATACGGGAAGACAGGGCGGATGACAGCGTCGACGTGTCGCCGTGCGGTGCGGCCATCGCGGTGGCGACGAACCCGG
>DATEIG010000665.1:0-6011 GCA_035279185.1 Mycobacterium sp. | reverse complement strand
GGTCACCGGGCGGTGGTCCGCCGGGGCCACGGAAGTCGCCGGGCGGGCCGCCGGGGCCGCGGTCACCAGGAGGTGGTCCACCTGGGCCGCCACCCGGCCCGCCCTGGCAGGGGACGCCGGGTGGGCACGGGGGTGCGGCGTTTGCAGTGCCGGCTCCCGCAGCAATACCCGCAGCGCCGAGAGCGCAGCCGATCGCCGCTGTGGCGACGAGTTGATTGAGTTTCATTACAGGCCTTTCCGCGTCGGTTGACGCCCCGACCCGATTTCGACGGTAGGAAGGCCTGTTAAGAGCGAGCTATGTCGCCGATAGCAATCCGCTGTAGAGCAACGGGTGCGCATCGGGCGTGAAGGACATGCACAGAAACGCGTCGCGCCAGTACTCGCGTTCGGAGATCACCGGTTCGTCCACGTATGCGGCCTATCAGCCTCGCTCATGGAACGCACGGACGGTGTCGATGGTGTCGGCCTCTGCGGGGCTCTTGTCGTCGCGATAGCGCAGCACCCGCGCGAATCGAAGCGCCATGCCACCGGGATAGCGGGACGACGTCTGCACGCCGTCGAAGGCGATCTCGACGACCTGCTCGGGTCGCACCTTCACCACCCAGCCGTCGGTCGGCCCGTCGGCGAGCGCGGTGAACCGGGCGGTCTGCCAGTCCAGCATCTCGTCGGTCATGCCCTTGAATGTCTTGCCCAGCATCACGAATTCACCGGTTGCGGGGTCGCGAGCGCCGAGGTGGATGTTGGACAGCTTGCCGGTGCGGCGACCGGATCCCCATTCGACTGCCAGGACGACCAGGTCGAGCGTGTGCACCGGTTTCACCTTCAGCCAACCGGCCCCGCGTCGACCGGCCTCGTACGGCGCTGACGGCGATTTCGCCATCACGCCCTCGTGGCCCGCGGCCAGGGTCAGGTCGAGGAACCGCTGGGCGTCCGCCGCGTCCGACGTCGTCAGCCGGTCGACGCGCTGATCGGCCGGAACGATGGCGTCCAGCGCCGACAACCGCTCCTCGGCAGGATCGTCGAGCAGGTCGACGCCGTCGAGGTGCAGGATGTCGAAGAAGAACACCGAAAGCGGTTGCGCCGCACGCGCGGCGGCGATGTCGACGCTGCGGTCCTTGCCGCCGCGACCCCCGCCCCGTCCGAACCGCGACGCGGTGACCTGGAACCGGTGCGGGCGGCCGTCGGCTCTCAGAGCGATCGCCTCTCCGTCGGCGATCAGACCCTTCACCGGGAGCGCGAGCGTCGCCTCGACGACTTCAGGAAGCCGGGCCGTGACGTCGTCGAGGCTGCGCGTGTAGATGGACACGTCGTCACCCGCGCGGTGGATCTGAACCCTCGCCCCGTCGAGCTTGGCTTCGAAAACCGCCTTGCCACCGAGCTTGTCGAGCGCTTCGGCGACTCCGCCCGCGGTCTGCGCCAGCATCGGGCCGACGGGTCTCCCGACCTGCAGGGTGAACCCCGTGAGTGCCGCCTCGCCGCCGGTCAATGCGGCCGCGGCGACGGCGGGGAGATCGCCTCCCAGCATCGCCGCCCGCCGAACCGTGGCCGCGGGAAGACCAGCGGCCTTGGCGACGGCATCGGCCATCACGCCGGCGAGCGCGCCCTGTCGAAGCTCGCCGCCCAGCAGCTTGCGCAGGAACGTCTGCTCGACATCGGTGGCCGCGGAGAACACGTCGGCGAGCAGAGCGGCTCTGCGCGCTTGGGAACCCTTACCGGCAACGGCGCCGATCTCGGTGAACGCGGAGTCGACGGCGGCGACGGTCAGCGTCGGTTCCTCGGCGGGCTCGGGCAGTGACCGAAGTGCCGCCCATCCGACGCCGATCTGGCGCTGCGGCAGGTCGCCCGACAGCCACGACACGACGACCGCGACGGGTCGAGCGTCACCGCTGCGACCGGCGGTCGTCAACAGTTCCGCGATGCGGGCGATCTTGGCCAGCCGGGCCGATGTGGAGCCCACGTCGGCCGAGGTGGAGGCGACGTCGATCAGCAGCACACCATCACCCTGCCAGGACGGTCAGACATCTCCCAGCAGGGCGGCCAGGACGGCCGCCTCGGCCTGCAGTCTCGCCGCCCGGTCGGGGTGACCCGCGGCGGTGACGTCGTCGGCGGCGCTACGCCGTTCGTCGATCTCGGACTGCACGAGGTGGCGGATCTGCTCGTCGGTGAGGTTTCGACGAGCGACCTCACTGGCGCCGACGCCTGCCACGGCACCGGCGATCACACCGGTCATCGGGCCGGTGGCTGCGACGACATCGGGGGTCTCGGCGTTGTCGATCGCGCTGAGCGCCGAGCGCAACGCGGAGACGCGTACGGCGTCACGATCCTTGCGGGCGGTCAGCAGCGATCGGCGCAGCAGCGCACGCCAGATTTGGGCCGGTTGAGTGCTCACGGGGCGCCAACGTACGCGCGACCGTGCGCCATTGCAGGCGAATTTCCGGCGCGTCGCGAGCAGACGCGCACGCTCGCCGGTATCAGGCGACGGTGAAGTCGACGGTGTGCCAGCCGGTGGCGCCGTCGGGCACCGGGTCGGCCCACTGCTCGGTCTGCACCGCGCCGGTGTTGTCGGTGGCACGGACCGTGATCGCGTGCGAACCGTTGCCCGCGGCCTGCCACGGAAAGCTCCACAACCGCCATGCCTCGTTGGAGTAGGCGGCGCCCAGTTGCGCCTGCTGCCACGGGCCGTCGTCGATACGCACCTCGACGGCCTTCACGCCGCGGTTCTGCGCCCAGGCCACGCCGCCGAACGTGACAGCGCCCTGTCGCACCACCTCGCCGCTGCGCGGGACGTCGACGCGGGACTCGGTCTTGATCGGGCCCTTCGCCGACCAACCCCGTCGGGTCCAATACGCCTCGGCCTTGTCGAACCGCGTGAGCTCGATGTCCACCACCCATTTGGTGGCCGACACATAGCCGTACAGGCCGGGCACGACGAGCCGTGCCGGGTAGCCGTGGTCGGTCGGCAGCGGCTGCCCGTTCATCCCGACGGCGAGCAGCGCATCCCTGTCATCGGTGAGCGCTTCGACGGGCGTACCCGCGGTGAACCCGTCGCTGGACTTGGACAGCACCATGTCGGCGTCGGCGTGGACACCGGCGTCGGCCAAGAGGTCGCGCACACGATACCCGGTCCACGTCGCATTCGAAATGAGGTTTCCGCCAACGGGATTCGAAACGCAGGCGAGTGTCACGACCTTCTCGATCGCCTCGAACCGCTCCAAGTCCTCGAAGCGGTAGGTGATTTCGCGGTCCACCATGCCGTGGATCCTCAGGGCCCAGTCGGCGCGGCTGAGCTGCGGGACGCTCAGCGCGGTGTCGATGCGGTAGAAGTCGTCGTTGCCGGTGATGAAGGACGGCAGCGCAACGCCCTTGGGCTGCACGGTCGGCGGGACGGGAGGCGCGGCGACGTCGACCTCGGGCACGGCGAAGGCATCACGGTCGCCCGCGACCGATGACCGCGCCCGTGTCAGCACCACGCCGAGGACGCCCGTGAGCGCGCCGCCCGCGAGCAGACCCAATGTCAGCAGTGACAGCCGGCGGCCGTGATCGGGCACGTCGTGATCGTCGGCGTCGGCGGGCGGTTCGTCGGTGAAGCGCCCTGAGGTCAGCAGCCTCAGCACGGCGACACCGAACACGGTGCCGACGACCGTGGGCAGGATGTCGCCGAGGGAGCTGCCGTCACGGGACAGCACGGCCGCGCATCCGGCGATGCCCGCGAGCACGATCGCCGCGCTTCCGATCGGGACGCGGCGCCGCTCCATCGAACCGGTCACAGCCGCGATGATCGCGATGACCGCGAGCACCAGCACCGTCAGCACCAGCTTGTCGGCCGTGCCGAAGGTCGTGATGGCCCACTCCTTCACCGGGCCCGGCGTCAGGTCGATGACCGCCGACCCGACCGCGGTGCGGGAGTCGGCGCCCTGGCCGACGAAAGCCGACAGCAATTGGGTGACCCCGAGCGCCACGGCCGCCGCAGCGACACCCGCCATCGCCCGTGTGCTGCTCGACGCCATGCAGGCCAAGCTACCGATCCGGCCACCCGAAGGCCTTACCGAAAAGTGACGTCGGCTAGCGTGCTTTACGAATTGAGCACTTTTTGGAAAGGGAGCCAGATGGAGATCGCGGGTAAGAAGGCCGTCATCGTCGGTGGCGCGTCCGGGTTCGGCAAGGCCACGGCTGAGTTGCTGGCAGGGCGTGGCGCGAGCGTTGCGGTCCTGGACCGGCCGCAGTCCAAGGGCAAGGAGGTGGCCGACGCCATCGGAGGCAGTTTCTTCGAAGTGGACGTCACCGACTTCGAGGGCACCGAGAAGGTCTTGCAGCAGGCCATCGACGCGCTGGGCGCACTGCACATCATCGTGACCACCGCGGGCGGCGGCACCGCCGAGAAGACGGTCGGCAAAAACGGTCCGCACAGCCTCGACTCTTTCCGTAAGTGCATCGACCTCAACCTCATCGCCACGTTCAACATCAGCAGGCTCGCCGGCTGGCAGATGAACAACCAGGATCCGGTTGACGATGAGCAGGAGGAGCGCGGCGTCATCATCAACACCGCGTCGATCGCCGCATTCGAGGGCCAGATCGGGCAGGTCGCCTACACCGCGTCGAAGGCCGCGATCGCCGGTATGAGCCTGACGATGGCCCGCGACATGGGCAACCGAGGCATCAGGGCGCTCGCGATCGCACCGAGCCTGTTCGCGACCGGCCTGACCGAGGGCATCCCCGAGGAATTCGTCGAGTTGCTCACCAAGGACGCCGCGTTCCCCAAGCGGCTGGGCCGCCCGGAGGAGTACGCCAAACTGGTCGCCGCGATCGTCGAGAACCCGATGCTCAACGGCCAGTGCCTGCGACTGGACGCAGGTCAGCGCTTCGCCCCCAAGTAACGCCGCGTGAATCGGGCGCGTGAAGCGGCGCTCAGTGTCGCGTAGCGCGCCCGATTCGCCACTAGGGTGGGCCGAGTGTCGACCGTCGCCGATCACGTCATATCCGCGCTCGCACTGAGCGGCGTCCACCGCGTCTACGGGTTGCCCGGTGACAGCCTCAACGGCTTCACCGATGCGATCCGGCGCTCTCCCGAAATGTCCTGGGAGCATGTGCGTCACGAGGAGACCGCCGCGTTCGCAGCGGCCGCCGACGCCGCGCTCACCGGGCAGCTCGCGGTCTGCGCGGGCAGCTGCGGGCCAGGAAACCTGCATCTGATCAACGGGCTGTTCGACGCCCACCGCAGCCGGGTGCCGGTGCTCGCCATCGCCGCGCACATCCCGCGCGGGGAGATCGGCTCGGAGTACTTCCAGGAGACGCATCCACAGGATCTGTTTCGGGAGTGCAGCGTCTACTGCGAGCTGGTCAGCACCCCCGAGATGCTGCCCCGCATCCTGGAGATGGCGATGCGTGCGGCCGTCGAGGAGCGCGGTGTCGCCGTCGTCGTGATCCCCGGCGAGGTGTTCCTGCAGAAGGCCGACGACTCCGCATGGGCGGCACGGCCGGTCGTGGCGGCACGGTCGGTCGTGCGTCCCGACGACGCGTCCCTGCAGCGCGCGGCGACCATCCTGAACGACGCCACCGCGGTCACCATCCTCGCCGGCGCCGGCGTCGAGGGCAGCCACGATGCCGTGATCACCGCCGCACAGACGCTGAACGCGCCGATCGTCCACGCGCTGCGTGGCAAGGAATTCATCGAATACGACAACCCGCACGACGTCGGGATGACGGGCCTGCTCGGATTCGCCTCCGGCTACAAGGCCATCAAGGAGGCCGACGCCCTGCTGATGCTCGGCACCGACTTCCCGTATCAGCAGTTCTATCCTGACAACGCCAAGGTCATCCAGGTCGACATCCGTGGCCGAAACCTGGGGCGCCGCACACCGATCGAGCTGGGTCTCGTCGGCAGCGTGCGGGACACGCTCGCCGCGCTGCAGCCCGCGCTGCGGCAGAAGCCGAACCGCGACCATCTGGACCGCTCGCTGAACCATTACCGCAAGACGCGCAAGCGCCTCGACGAGTTGGCCGTCAACGATCGC
>DATEIG010000664.1:0-5803 GCA_035279185.1 Mycobacterium sp. | reverse complement strand
CGACCCGGCCCGGCTGCGCCACGTCAGCAGCATCGCGCCGGGCAGCTACGGCGCATTCGGCGACAACTCCGCGAAGCGGTATCTGTCGAAAATCGATGCGTTCGGCGGAGCCCTCGCCCTACGCTTCAGGCCCGGCTTCCGGCTCATGTATGCCGCACTGGGTCTGTCCGCCAAGCGGTTTCAGAGCAGTTTCGTCAAGCAGGTGCGCAACAGCGTCGGCGAGTACGACAAGCGGCTGTTGTCCGACCCCGAGATCGCCCGAGCCTTCGCCGACGACTGCGCCGAATGCTTCGCCCAGGGATCCGGTGGCCTCGTCCGCGACGCCGAACTGCTCTATCGGCGGTGGTCCTTCGACGTCAGGGCGATCGAGCGGCCCGTGCATCTCTGGCAGGGGCTCGACGATGCGCTTGTGCCCGACCCGATCAACAAGGAGGTGGCCGACGCGATGCCGGGGGCGATCTGGCATCCCGTTGAGCACGGCGGCCATCTCATCGCGATCGGCTGCGCCGACGAGATACTCGCCATCACCGCACACGAATTGGACGCCCCTTGAGCAGGTGGTGGCCGAGGTCGCTCGCGGGTCAGGCGATCGCACTGCAGATCCTCGTGATCGCGGTCGTCGTGCTGGCGGGCAGCGGGATGGCGCTGCTCGACGCCCGGCGCGACGGTGACGCCGCCGCTCGTCAGCAGGTGATCGCCATCGCGACGGCGCTGGCCGATTCGCCGTCGACCGCCGCCGCCATCGAATCCGGCAGGGCCACAGAGGTTCTCCAGCCGGTCACGGAGGCCATTCGCACCCATACCGATGTCGCTTTCATCACGATCATGTCGCCTGACGGCACGCGCTTCACGCACACCGACCCGAAGCAGATCGGTGGCCACTATCTGGGCACCATGGCGCCCGCGCTGCGCGGCGAGACGTTCACCGAGGTGTACACGGGCACGCTGGGCCCGTCGATCCGCACCATCGTCCCCGTGCGCGACGGCGCCGGTCGCATCGTCGGCATGGTGGCTGCGGGCATCACACAGCAGACCCTCGCCGAGCGATGGCGATCCCAGTGGCCGACGATCGCCGCGGTTGGCCTTGGTGCGCTGGCGGTTTCGTTCATCGGGGTGTGGGCGATACGGCGACGGCTGCTGAGGCAGACCCACGGGCTGCGCCCCGACGAGCTGCGGGTGATGTACGAACACCACGACGCCATCCTGCACTCGGTGTCGGAGGGTTTGATCGTCCTCGATCGCAACGGCGTGGCGCTCGTCAACGACGAGGCCCGACGGCTGCTCGGTCTGCCTCCCGGACCGGTGAAACCGGCCGATCTGCCGGAGTTCCTGCGCACCTACAACCCCGGGGCCCGCGACGAGGTGCACGTCACGGATGAACGCGTGCTCGTGGTCAACCGCTCCCAGGTCGACAACCGATCGCAGGACTCCGAGGTGGTCACGATCCGCGACCGCACCGAATTGCAGGGTGCACTGGGCGAACTCAGCTCGCTGCAGGTGCTGACGGACTCGTTGCGCTCGCAAGCCCACGAGGCGGCCAACAAGCTGCACACCGTCATCACCATGGTCGAGATGGGCCGTCCCGAGGAGGCGGTCACGTTCGCCACCAACGAACTGGAACTGTCTCAACGGCTGGTGGACCGGCTCTCAACCGATGTCGGCGAACCCGCCCTCGTCGCACTGCTTCTCGGCAAGAGTGCACAGGCCGATGAGCGCGGCATCGAGTTGTCGGTCACCGAGGACACCCACCTGCCGTCGAACGCCGACGACGTGCCGTTGTCCGGTCAGGAAATGGTCACAGTGCTCGGCAATCTCATCGACAACGCGATGGACGCCTGCGATCGGGACGATCCGTGGGTGGAGGTGACCGTCGCCCAGGATGACGGCCGGCTGCTCATGCGGGTCGCCGACAGCGGCGCCGGGATGGACTCGGCCACGTTCGAGAAGGCCATGCAGCGCGGCTATTCGACGAAGACGGACACCGACACCGGGCAGCACGGGTTGGGGCTGGCGCTGGTCGCGCAGGTCGTCAAGCGTCACAACGGGACTCTGACCGCTGACATGACGTACGGATCGGTGGTGACGGTGACGGTGGGCGGCCAATGATACGGGTGCTGATCGTCGAGGACGAGCCGCTGATCGCCGATGCGCATCAGACGTATCTGCAACGGCTGCAGGGTTTCTCGGTCGCTGCCGTCGCACACACCGCCCGCGACGCGATGCGGGCCGCCGCGGACGCCGCGGCCGAGGAGAAGCCGATCGACCTGGTGCTGCTGGACATCGGGCTGCCCGACGCGAACGGTATCGCGCTGGCATCGGGCCTGTCAGGTCTGCGGCCCGCACCCGACATCATCGCGATCACCTCGGAGCGCGATCTGGAGATGGTTCGCGCGGCCGTCGGCCACGGAGCGCTGGCATATCTGCTGAAGCCCTTCACGTTCGCCGCATTCCGCGATCGGCTGGAGCGCTATCAGAGGTACCGGCAGGCCCTGCCCGCAGGCACGGACGCCGCCAGCCAGGCCGAGGTCGACCGCGCCCTGTCCGAACTCCGGATCGGCGCCGACAAGTCAGCGGCGCCGAAGGGCGCGGCGGCGGGCACCAACGACGAGATCGCCAGGGCGGTCCGGGATTCGGCCGACGACGGGATCACCGCTGACGCCGTCGCCAAACACGTCGGAGTCTCGCGGGTGACGGCGTGGCGCTATCTCGAGCGGCTGGCCGACGAGGGCACCGTCGTAAGACGGACTGACTACGGGAAGACGGGCAGGCCGAAAACCCGCTATCAGTGGCGCTGACAGGAGCGCTGTCAGACGCCGACCGGCTGCGGTGCGCGCAGCTGAGGTGCCGCACCCACGTGGACGTTGATCAGCTGCTCGGTCGAGGCTTCACTCGGGTCGACGGCGACGGACATGACCGTGATGGCGCCCGCGTGGTCGGCGACGTAGAGGCGGGTGCCGTCCGGGCTGATCGCGACGCTGGACGGCTCTTCAGTCACGGTCAGCCTGTCGATGACGGAGTTCGTCTCGGTGCAGAGCACGGCGACGTTCTCGTAGTCGGCGATGTAGAGGCGGGCGCCGTCGGCGCTGAGCGCCATTTGCATCGGCGCGCCACCGATGCCGACCTTCGCGGTGATCTCGTTGATCGCGGTGTCGATGACGTCGACGGACCCGCCCCAGTGCGAGTGGAAGCTGGCCACGTACGCCAGCGCGCCGTCGTGGCTGAGCACGACATCGCGGATCGGCGACGCGATGGGCACCTCACGGACCGTGAGTCCCTTGGCAGCGTCGACGACGAGCAGCGTGCCGCTGTCCGAGTCAGAGGTGGCGACGTAGACGAAGCGACCGTTGGGGCTGACGCGCACCGCGTCGACCGTGCGGCCTGCGCCGTCTCCGAGGTCGATGGTGTTCGTCCGACCGAAGGTGTTGACGACAGCGAGACCGAGGCGGTCTCCAGCAAGGCCGGCGAAGATCCGGGTGCCGTCGGGGCTCACCGCGACGTCGGTCGCGACACCGTCGACCGGATAGTTCGCGATGAACTGCTTGTTCACCGTGTCGAGCACGGCGATCGAGTCGTACTGGTGGCCGGAGATCGTCACGTAGGCGCGCCGCTCAGAGGCGGTCACCAAGTGCGGTTCCACCGCTGCTGTGTCGATGTCGCCGTCGACGGTCATCGCGTACGCGTCGATGAGCGAGATGCACCCGTCGCCGTAATGGGTCGCGACGAGCGTGGTGCCGTCTGCGGTGACAGCGAGGTCGGCGATGGGGCCGCGTTCGACATCGATCGAGCCGAGTGTCGTGAAGTCCGCTGCCGTCGTGGCCTCGGTCCCGGCCGCGGGGACAGTGTTCTTGTGCATGACAGTATTTGCCCTGTTCATCAGTGCTTGTGCCGGCTGTGTCTCGCCCGGCGATGACATACGTCGTGCTGCGCTGCGTGCGCGCAGGCTCCGGTCGAGTGTAGCGACGAAAATTTGTCGCCCGTGAAGCGTTGTCCGCCCTTTGTCCACGCCTCGTTTATTTGTCTCAGGAGGCGCTTAAGAAACATATTGTTATGCATTCGTGACCCAACTTCGGCAAGCCCAATAAGGCTGCTGACGTGGCTTTTTGATCGCATGGCAAGCGCGACACGGCGATGTGACAGATGAGGTTGAATATTCTTTTCTTAGTTTTGCGCGCAAAAGTGAGATGCAGAACACAATGCGAGAGTCCAGCAAACTCGTGTCGTGCGACGCCCCGCAATTCACCGCCGTGCCGGGAGTCCCGACTACCGAGCCACCAGCCTTTGCCCAGGCGAGCACGAGATTCGCTGAAGCGCCCGATACCGCGATCTCAGCGATTCGGGACACAGCCGCGCTGTGGGCAGTGGAGTATCAGTTCCGCGGACCACAGCTATCGAGAGGAACCCATGAATCGCCGTCTCGGCATCCTCGTCGCAGTGGCTCTGGCGCTCGCCGGATGCAGTCGCGAAGCCCCCTCGCCTGCCGCTGAGGCCCCCTCGGCCACAGAGGGCACCTCGTCCTCGGCCGTCCAGAACGCGCAGGGCGAAAGCGGCAATATCCCCGATCCGTGCACGCTGTTCAGTGACGCCGAAGTCACCAGCCTGACCGGGCGGGACATCACGCAGATCGACAAGGACGGGGCCGATGCGTCTTCACTGGCCCGGCACTGCCAATGGCAGCAGTCCACCGGTCAGCTCGCGGTGTTCATCTCCCGCAGCACCCCCGACGATTTCAACCTCGCACGGGCCGAGTCACCGTCGATCGCGGGTCTCGGCGAGGACGCTTACTGGCGCGACGGCCACCTTTTCGTCCTGACGGGACGAACCCAACTCGACATCTACGCCCGCGGCGGGGACGACCAACAGAACCAGGCCGAGGCCGAGAAGGTGGCAGGAGCGCTGCTTCCCAAGATGAGCGCCTTCTCCTGATCTCTCGTTCCCCTCAGAACGGCAGGCGGATCCCGCCGAGGATGCCTCCGATGTCCGGCAGCGGCGGTGGGGGCGGCAACACCGGCATCGGCGGCGGCGCCGCGGGAAGGACCGGCAGGGCAGGCAGCACCGGCGCCTGAACGGGCGGAGCGATCGGCGCCGCGGGGAGCTCCGGCGGAACGAACGCCGGGACCGGGACGGCGGCGGGCTCCGGAAGGTCGGGCAGCGGCGCCTGTGCGGGTGGATCGACCTTCGGCGGGACGATCTTGGGCAGGATGTCGGTCCGCGGCAGGTCAGCCTTGGGTAGATCGAGCGGCTTCGGCAGATCCGCCGGGGCGGGCTTCGGCAGCTCCAACGGCTTCGGCAACTCCAACGGCTTGGGCAGCTCCAAGGGCCTGGGCGCGTCGACCGGGTTCGGCACATCCGCCGGTGCCGGCTTCGGCACGTCCAGCGGCGCGGGCTTGGGAGCGTCGACGGGGCCGGACTGCGTCAGTGGCGCCGGCTTCCACCAGCCTTGAGACGGCGCCACCGGAGTCTTGTCCACCGCAGGCGGTGTCGTGGCCGGTGCCGCACTGGGCAGTGGCGACCGCACGGGCGCCGTCGGGGCCGTAGCGGGCTGCGGTGTGGTCGGCAGCCCCGGCCCCTGCTTCGGGGCCGCAATCGCCTGGGTGTCGGGCACCGCGGTCGCCGGCTGCGGGGCGGAGGCCACCGGATTGCCGTTGGTGTCGAACGAGCCCGCGTTGACCGGTGGGCCGCCCACCCCGTAAGGGCTGCGCTGGTCGATCGGCGCCGTGCCGAACGGACGGATGTTCGCGGCCTCCTGAGCGCCGTCGTCGATGCCGGTGGGGATCGCGACGATGAAGTTCGTGCCGGTCTTCAC
>DATEIG010000663.1:0-2343 GCA_035279185.1 Mycobacterium sp. | reverse complement strand
CGATCAGCATGGCGAGCTCGACCCCGTAGCCCGTCGCAAACGGAATCTGTTCCAACACATGGCGATAGCCGCCGTACTCACCTGCGAGCGGCTGCACGAAGCCGGCCAACTGCGGCCAGAACATGTTGATCAGAGGTCGCGCGACGAGTTCGCTCACCCGGCCGCCCCCGCCGGGAACGGTGACCTTGTCGGTTGTCAGGGGCCGCAGGTAGTGCGCCTTGACGAACACCACGCCCGCGTCGCAGAGCAAGGGGCCGAGCAGCCCGACGATGAACTGAGGAGTGAAGTCACGCAGGTCCGAGTCGACGAACAGGACGATGTCGCCGGTGCTGACCGCCAATCCCTTCCACAGCGCGTCGCCCTTGCCGTCCATTCTCGGTTGGTCGGGCAGGATCTGGTCCTGGTGGTAGACGGTTGCTCCGGCGGCCGCAGCTACTGCGGCCGTCGCGTCGCGCGATCTGGAGTCGATGACGATCAACTCGTCAACGAGGCCGACATCCTCGATGAGCCGACGCCGTATCTGCGCGACGATGCCGCCGACGGTCCGCTCCTCGTCGCGAGCGGGCAACACGACGCTGATTCGCCTGGCGCCCTTGGCCTCCACGATCCTCTGCAACGTCCACGACGTCCCGCGACTGCTGCGCCGCGACAGCCACGCCCACATCTCGGGGTCCACCCCGGTTGGAACGTGCCGATCGCCAGCGCTCATGACACCCGGTGTTCCCGTTACGAAGGCGTCAAATCCACCCGAAGGGGTGGAGTATCGGCGGCCGACGCGGGTATCCGTACCGCCGTCAACGAGCGAGGAGATGGATGTTGAATCGCGCCACAGTCGGGTTCGTCGGAGCAGGTGGTGTTGCTCAGCGCCACGCACACCATCTTGCGCAGTTCGACGACGTACAGATCATCGCGGTGACGGACCCGGATGCGGCCACTGCGGAGTCGTTCGCCGACTCGACGGGCGCGACGGCGGTCTCCGACACCGCAGCACTGCTGACGACGTCGCCGGATGCGGTGTATGTCTGTGTTCCCCCGTTCGCCCACGGAGCGATCGAGGAACAAGTGCTCGGCGCGGGCGCCGCGATGTTCGTCGAGAAGCCGCTGGCGCTCGACCTGCCGACCGCAGAGCGGGTCGCCGAAGCCGCCCGTAAGGCCGGCGTCGTCACCGCAGTCGGTCACCACTGGCGTTATTCGGCCGCCGTCGACCTCGTTCGCGAACACCTCGACGGCAAGCCCGTGCGGTTGATAGCGGGGTCGTGGATCGATCGCGTGCCGCCGGTGCCCTGGTGGGCCACACGCGCGCTGTCGGGCGGTCAGATCGTCGAGCAGTCGGTGCATGTGCTGGATCTGATCCGGGTGCTGTGCGGCGAGGTGGTCGAAGTCAATGCCTACGCCAACTCAGCGCCGCCGAACACCGCTGGGGCAGATGTCGATTCGGCCACTGTCGCGATTCTGCAGTTGCAGTCCGGTGCGGTCGGCACCGTCGCCGCCGCATGCTGCATGGACTGGAAGCATCGGGCGGGTCTCGAATTGCACGCCGACGGTGTGTCGATCTCGGTGCGCGAGGACTGCTTCACCGCGAGGACTGCGCGAGGGACCGTGCAACGCAGTCTGCTGCCCGACGAAGCCAAGCAGGCCGCAGACCGTGCTTTCATCGACGCGGTGATGGGCAACAGCGCGGCCGATGCCCTTGTCGACTATGACGAGGCACTGCGCACCCACCGATTGGCTTGTGCCATCGCGGAATCCGCCGCGAACAACCGTCCTGTGAAGCTCGATGGCTGACCAAGCCTTCTCCGTCGTCGTCGAGCGTCGCGGCGTTGTCACACTGCGCGACGAACCGGTGACGCAACCCCTTCGCGACGGCCAGTTCGACGTCGAGACCGTCTTCAGCGGGCTGTCGACCGGAACAGACCTCAGCTGGGTGAAGGGCACGAACCCCGCCCTGCACCGCAGGTGGGATCCCGAGCTGGGCCTGTTCATGCCGGGAGACCCTGAAAAGGGTTATCCGATAGATAAATTCGGCTACATGCAGGTCGGGCGGGTCACGGACAGTGCGACACCCGGTGTGGAGCCGGGTGACCTCGTCGCCATGACGTACGGGCACCGCAGCGGGTACCGCGCGGATGCGCGCAGCGACCGCTTCGTCACATTGCCGGCCTCACTCGACCCGGTGCTCGGCATCTACGCCGCGCACATGGGGCCGATCTGCGCGAACGGACTGTTGCATGCTGCCGCCGACATCAGCAGCGATGTCCGTCATCTCGGCGACGGGGTGTGCGGGCGCCGGGTCGCGGTGACCGGGGCAGGCGTCGTGGGTCTCCTGACCGCGCTGTTCGCCCG
>DATEIG010000662.1:0-5650 GCA_035279185.1 Mycobacterium sp. | reverse complement strand
CATCGGGAAGCTCATGACGTCGGTGGGACCGGGCAGGTCCATCCAGCGCATGTGCAGGTCTGCCATCGCGGCGGTGTCGAGCAGCACCATCGAAAGCTCGGCCGCCGGATGCACTTTCATCTTCTTGATGACGAAACGCGCAACGCTGACCAGTTCTTCTTCGGAGACGTCGAGGCCCGACTCGTTGGAAACCTCAATACTCATGGGAGAGTTCGCTATCGCCGAGGCCGATTGCCGGATGCGCGCCGCTGCGCCCGGTTCATCAGCCCGGAATCCTCGAATTTGGCATAAGCATCGACGATTTCGCCGACAAGCCGGTGGCGAACGACGTCAGACGTTGTCAGCTCTGCGATATGAATGTCTTCGACGCCGTCCAGGATTTCCACCGCTGACCGCAACCCGGAGTTGGTGCCGCCCGGCAGATCAATCTGTGTGATGTCACCGGTGACGACCATTTTCGCGCCGAAGCCCAGGCGCGTCAGGAACATCTTCATCTGTTCGCCCGTGGTGTTCTGCGCCTCGTCTAGGATGATGAATGCATCCGAGATCGTCCTGCCCCGCATGTACGCCAGCGGCGCCACCTCGATGACCCCGGCGCTCATCAACTTCGGGATCAGCTCGGGGTCCATCATGTCGTGCAGCGCGTCGTACAGCGGTCGCAGATACGGGTCGATCTTCTCGCTCAGCGTGCCCGGTAGAAAACCAAGGCGCTCACCGGCTTCCACCGCGGGGCGGGTCAGGATGATTCGCGACACCTGCTTGGTCTGTAGTGCGCGCACGGCCTTGGCCATCGCCAGATACGTCTTGCCGGTGCCCGCGGGACCGATACCGAACACGATCGTGTGCGCATCGATCGCGTCCACGTAGCGCTTCTGGTTGAGGGTCTTGGGCCGGATCGTCTTGCCGCGCCGCGAGAGGATGTCGAGCGTCAGCACCTCCGCGGGCGACTCCCCCTCCGTGCCGGTGAGCATCGCGACGCTGTGCCGCACAACCTCCGGCGTCAACGGCTGACCGCCGGCTGCGATCGCGATGAGCTCGGAGATCGCCCGCTCGGCGAGCGCCACGTCGGCCGGCTCACCGGACAGGGTGAGCGCGTTGCCTCGGGCATGGATATCGGCCGCCAGAACGCGTTCGAGGGTGCGCAGATTCTCGTCGGCGGAACCGAGCAGGCCCACGACGAGGTCGGGCGGAACATTGATGCTGCTGCGGACCGGTGTGGCCGAGTCAGCGTTCGTCTCGCTGGGCGTCACGTGGGACTTTCTGCCTGCTTTCTGGGGTTCTTTTGCCTGTTCAGATGCCTGTGAACCTCCAGTTTACCGCCGCGCGCCGACCCGCCGGAAATCTTTAACCTGCGACGACGTCGGCAGGCACAGGCCGGCCGTCATTCCCAGCGCGGCGTCAGGGCGCCCAGAGCGCCGAGCGCGACCGCCGCCGCGGTCGAGGTTCGAAGCACCGTCGGCCCGAGACGGACCACCGCGGCGCCCGCCTCCGACAGCGCGGCGATCTCCTCGTCGGCGATGCCACCCTCCGGCCCGACCACGAGCAAAATCGAATTAGCCTGCGCCAGTGGCATTTTCGTCAACGGCTCAGTGGCCGACTCGTGCAGCGCCAGCACGACGGACCCCGAAGACACCGCCTCGCGCACATCGGCGACGAGCTCCCGTGTCGACGTGACACCGGAGACCGGCGGAATGTGCGGCCTCCTGGACTGGCGGGCCGCCGCACGGGCCACCGCCCGCCATCGCCGCAGGCCCTTGTCGACCTTGCCGCCGTCCCAGCGCGCCACACACCGCGCCGCATGCCAGGCGATGAACGCATCCGCGCCCGCCTCCGTGGCCGACTCGATGGCCAACTCCGAGCGATCGGACTTGGGCAGCGCCTGCACGACCGTCACCGACGGCGCCGCGGGCTCGACGCTCCAGCGCTCCAACACGCGGGCCGTCAACGTGGCCTTGGTGACCTCTTCGATGACGCAGTGCGCCATCGCGCCTGCGCCGTCGCCGAGGTCCACCGTCTCCCCGACCCTGATCCGCCGCACGCTGGCCGCGTGGAACCCCTCGTCGCCGTCGACGAGGGCCACCTCTCCGGTGTCCGGAAGGGTTTCGACGTAGAACAGCGCCTCGGACATGGAGGTTTGTAACGGGGCGTCAGCGGCCGGTGAAGGTCTCGCGCAGCCTGCTGAACAGTCCGCCGCCGGAGTTGGCAGCGGTCTGTGTCGACTTCACCTCGGCGGTTTCCCGGGAGCGATGCTCCTTGAACTTCCGCAGCAGGTCGATGTCCTCGTGGTCCAGCCGAGACGGCACGACCACGTCGATGTGGGCGTGCAGGTCACCGCGCACGCCGGACCTCAGGTGCGGCATGCCGTGGCCCCGAAGCGTGGTCACCGAGCCCGGCTGCGTGCCCGCGGCAATGGTGATCTCGGTCGGCCCGTCGAGGATCGCGTCGACCGCGACCGTGGTGCCCAACGCGGCGTCGACCATCGGCACCGAGACAGTGCAGTGCAGATCGTCGCCGTCACGGACGAAGGTGTCGTGCTGCTGCTCGTGAACCTCGACATACAGGTCGCCAGCCGGACCGCCACCGGGTCCGACCTCGCCCTGAGCCGCCAGGCGCACGCGCATGCCGTCGCCGACACCCGCCGGGATCTTGACGCTGATCTCGCGGCGGGCCCGGACCCGGCCGTCGCCACCGCAGCGGTTGCACGGGTCGAGGATGACCTCGCCGACGCCGCCGCAGACGGGGCACGGCCGCGATGTCATGACCTGTCCCAGCAGCGAGCGCTGGACTGTCTGGATCTCGCCCTGCCCGCCGCACGTGTCGCAGGTGGTGGGCGTCGAGTTGCCGTGGGTGCCCTTGCCCTGGCAGAGGTCACACAGCACAGCGGTGTCGACGGTGACCTGCTTGGTGACGCCGGTGGCGCACTCTTCGAGGTTCAGGCGCATCCGCAACAGCGAGTCGGCACCCGGTCGAACGCGACCGATGGGCCCGCGCGAGGAGCCGCCCCCGCCGCCGAAGAAGGCTTCGAACACGTCGCCGAGACCGCCGAAGCCGCCGAACCCGTTGCCTGCGGCACCCGCCGACTCGAGCGGATCGCCACCGAGGTCGACGATGCGACGCTTCTCCGGGTCGCTGAGCACCTCGTAGGCGACGCTGATCTCCTGGAACCGCGCCTGTGCCTCTTGATCGGGGTTGACGTCGGGATGCAGTTCGCGGGCCAGCTTGCGATAGGCGCGCTTGATCTCCTGATCACTCGCGCCCTTGCTCACCCCGAGCAGGCCGTAATAGTCGCGTGCCACTCCTGACCTTTCCTACCGCGTGTTGCGGCTCTAGCGGTTACCCAAGACTTCGCCGATGTACAGAGCAACCGCTGCGACATTAGCGATAGTTCCCGGATAGTCCATTCGAGTGGGCCCGAGCACACCCATGCCGCCGTAGACCGTGCCCATCTTGCCGTAAGTCGTGGTGACCACCGACGTGCCCGCCATCTCTTCGGCTTCCGTCTCGTGGCCGATGCGCACCGTGACCTTGCCCGCCTCCTGCTGCGCGGCCAGCAGCCGCAACACCACGACCTGTTCCTCGAGCGCTTCGAGCACCGAGCGCAGCGATCCGCCGAAGTCGGCGGTGTTACGCGTCAGGTTGGCGGTGCCACCCAGCAGCAGCCGCTCGTCGGTGTGCTCCACGAGCGATTCGAGCAGCACCGTCGCCGACCGGCCGATCGCATCGCCGAGGCCGCCGGTGCCGTCCATGTGGGCGGCCAGATCCGACACGGCGACCGAGGCCGCCGACAGCCGCTTGCCCTCGAGCGCCTGTCCGAGCATCTCCCGCAGCTGGCCGACCTGATGGTCGTCGATCGTGTCACCGAGCTCCACCATGCGTTGGTCGACGCGGCCCGAGTCGGTGATCACCACGAGCAGCAGCCGTGCCGGCGTGAGCGCGACGACCTCGAGGTGGCGGACCGTGGAGGTGGACAGCGTCGGGTACTGCACGATCGCGACCTGTCGGGTCAGCTGCGCCAGCAGCCGCACCGCGCGACGCAACACGTCGTCGAGGTCGACGCCGGTCTCCAGGAATTTGAGGATGGCGGACCGCTCGGACGTCGACAGCGGCTTGATGTCCTCGATCCTGTCGACGAACTCGCGGTACCCCTTCTCCGTCGGCACCCGGCCCGAACTCGTATGCGGCTGCGTGATGTAGCCCTCGGCCTCGAGCACCGCCATGTCGTTGCGCACGGTCGCACTGGATACGCCGAGGTTGTGTCGCTCGACGAGCGACTTGCTGCCGATCGGCTCCTTGGTCGCGACGAAGTCGGCAACGATGGCGCGCAACACCTCGAACCGACGGTCGTCGGCACTTCCCATGGTGTTCACCCACCCCTTCACTCGACTCGTATCCATTTTACGGGGGCCACCAGGAGAGATACCCTCTCGTGGTCTTCGCCATCCTGTTCGCCTGGCGAAGCCGCCGGTTGCGACTAACCTCGGTACATGGTGAAGCCGTCGCCGCGCGGAACGAGTCGAAGGATTTCGGGGTGATCTTCAAAGGCGTTCTCGACGGCAAGCCATACCCGCACCACGGGCTGACACATCGACAATGGTCAAAGATCCCGCCGCGGCAGATCCGTCTCGACGAGCTCGTGACGACGACCACCGTGCTGCAGTTGGACCGGCTGCTGTCGGAGGACTCCACGTTCTACGGCGACCTCTTTCCCCACGCGGTGCGGTGGCGAGGCGTGATGTACCTCGAGGACGGTTTGCACCGTGCCGTGCGGGCCGCGCTGCGCAACCGCACGATCCTGCACGCCCGCGTCTTCGACATGGACATGCCCGCCCCGCAGCAGGCCTAGCGGTGTCGCGGGCCGAGTGAGCGCTCATCCATGTACGGTTTCGGCGCGAAAACGTGTACCAGGTTGAGCGCTCGCGCTTTTGGCTTACGCACCGCGCGGCGGCGGTTGCGATCCCGCTGATTCGGGATCGACCTCGACGGCGTAGGAGGTGATCGCTGTGATCTCCTCGCCGGCGAATTCGTAGATGTCGCAGCTGGCGACCGCGGTGAGGCCCGACGGGCCGCTGTACCGCGCGAAGGTGTCGACGGCCACCACGTCGGAGCCCGCCGCCACCACGCAGCGGTCGTACGTGGTGGTGGTGTCGGCGAGGCTGGCGGAGGTCTCCCGGCACGTCTGACGGACGGCATCGGCCCCCTCGAGAACCATGTAGCCGACGATCGTCCACCGCACGTCTCTCGCGAGGTGACCGAGCGCGTCGTCGAAACGGTGCTCCGAAAAGGCGCGGCCGACAGCGGCCGGGTCGAATGCCATGAGGCGACGGTACGTCTATCGCATCGTCGTCACGGCCAAAGGCTCGTGTGTCCCGCTCACCCGGATGTCGACGGTGTGGATCCGCGAGGTGGGTATCGCTGTCGACGCGACAAGTCTACCGACGTGTTCGGCGGCCGGACTCCACGTGCCGACAGCCGACTCCGCCCCTTCGATCGTCGTGACGACGATGTCGTAGGCCGGGGCGGCCCTGGCCCAGTCCTCGACGTAGTCGCAGGTCCAGTCGAGTCGGGTGCCCCACGACTTCTCAGTGACCGCGAGAGCGGCGCTGATACCGCCCTTGAGGGTCGGTTGCATGGCCCGCAGCGCGACATCGCC
>DATEIG010000661.1:0-3066 GCA_035279185.1 Mycobacterium sp. | reverse complement strand
AAGTCGGGTCCCTCGGTGATACCGACCGCCGATCCGGCCACGCGCCAGGTCACCGTCGTCGGGACCGGCGAGGTGCAGGGCAGGCCGGACACGTTGACCGCGCAGGTCTCGATCGAGGCCACCGCACCCGACGTCACCGCGGCGATGAACCAGACCAGCGACCGCATGCAGGCCGTGATCAACGCGCTGACCAACTCCGGCATCGACCGCAACGACATCGCGACGACCAACGTGACGCTGCAGCCGCAGTACAGCGGCGGAGACAACCCGACGATCACCGCCTACCAGGCCAGCAACTCGATCGACGTCAAGATCCGCAACCTCAACAGCGCCTCGCAGACCCTCGGGCTGATCGGCACCACCGGCGGCGACGCCACCCGCATCAACTCTGTCAGCTACTCGATCGACGACGACTCGCAGTTGGTGAAGGATGCGCGCACCCGGGCCTTCGACGACGCGAAGGATCGTGCCGAGCAGTACGCGCAGCTGGCCGGGCTCACCCTCGGCGACGTCATCTCGATCTCGGAGTCGGCCGGTGCGACGCCGCCCACTCCGTCGCCAACACCGATGCCGCGTGCGGCCATGGAGGCCGTGCCGCTCGAGCCGGGTCAGCAGACCGTCACGTTCTCGGTGACGGCGATCTGGGAGTTGACCTAGTCCGCGGGCGCGATGTCGACCGGGATTCCGTTGAGCACGGCCGTGCCCGACAGCGGGTCGAGCCGGCTGCCGTCGTTGAGCTGGTTGACGTTCACGCCGGGCTGGCCCGTCGCGACACCGAGCCGCGTGCCGTCGCGGTCGTGACCCCAGCCGTGCGGTAGCGACACGACGCCGCGCCGCATCCCGGGCATCGGCTCGACGGGCGCGAGCACCTCCCCGCCGGGACCCTTGACCTTGGCGGTGTCGGCGAGGCCGAGCTCAGCAACATCATCGGGATGCATCTGCAGTGTGCACCGATTCGACCCGCCCGCCAGCGCGGGCACGTTGTGCATCCAGCTGTTGTTCGAGCGCAGGTGGCGTCGGCCGATGAGGACGAACCGGTCGACGTCCCGATCGAGTGCCTCGCGCAGCCGCGCGGCGTCCTCGGTGAGCGGCTGGGGCGCGAGTTCGATTCGGCCGCTTGCGGTTTTGAGGACTTCGGGCAGGCGGGGCTGCAGCGGGCCGAGGTCGATGCCGTGGGGAGCCGCCTTCAGCCGTTCGAGCGTCAGCCCGTCCGGCCGGGCGCCGAACGCGTCACCGTACGGCCCGAGCCGCAGCATCATGTCGAGGCGGCGTTCGGAGCCGGGCCCTGCCGGCAGCATCGCGGTCAGTTCGTCGACGGGTCGGCCGGCCACCGGCGAATGCGGGTCGGCCGTCTCCTTCGCCAACGTCATCGCGATCACCTGCTCGTCGACGAGCGCCGGGTCACCGTCGACCCCGACGCCGTACAGCACGAGCGCGATGCGCGCGAGGATCTCCGCCTCGCTGGGCCTGCCGTCGGCCAGGGGCAGCACCGGCGGCGAATAGCGGACGTTGTTGCGCACCGCGAGATTGTTGAGCGCGAAGTCGAAGTGGGGGCTCTGCGAGGGTGGCGGAGGCGGAAGGATGACGTCCGCGTGGCGCGTCGTCTCGTTGAGGTAGGGGTCGACGCTGACCATGAAGTCGAGGCTGTCGAGCGCCCGGTCGAGTCGGTCGCCGTCAGGCGCGGACAGGACGGGGTTGCCCGCAATCGTGATCATCGCCTTGATCTGCCCGTCGCCCGCGGTGTCGATCTCCTCCGCCAGTGCGGCGGCGGGCAATTCGGACAACGCCTCCGGGTGCCCGGACACCCTGCTGTGCCAGCGGCCGGTCCGGAATCCGCGGCCCGGCTTCGCCGGACGGGGTGCCGGCATGGCCGCCCCGAGTGGGAACATCGCTCCGCCGGGTCGGTCGAGGTTTCCGGTCAGCACGTTGATGACGTCGACCAGCCAACTCACCAGCGTGCCGAATTCGACTGTGGACGTGCCGATTCGGCCATACACGGCAGCGGTCGGCGCCGTCGCGAGCTCCCGGGCCAGCGCCCGGATCTCGTCGGCGGGTACACCGCAGTGGTCGCTGACGGCGTCCGGGGAGAACCCGCCTGCGAGCCCGCGGACCTCGTCGAGGCCGTTGACGTGCTCGGCGATTCCGCCGAGATCGGTTGGGACAAGGCCTTCTTCGAACAGCACATGCACGATTGCGAACAGCAGCGCGCCGTCGGTACCGGGCCGCGGTGCGACATGGCGGTCGGCCATCTCCGCGGTGCGCGTACGCGCGGGGTCGATCACGGTGAGCTTGCCGCCGCGCTTGCGCAGTGCGCGCAGCTTGCCTCCGAAGTCGGCGGCGGTGGCCAGGCTGCCGTTCGACACCAGCGGGTTGGCGCCGATGATCACCAGGTAGTCGGTGCGGTCGAGATCGGGCACGGTGAACGCGACGGGACTGCCGAACATATGGCCCAGGGCAACGTGTTTCGGCATTTGGTCGAGCGTGCTGGCGGAGTAGGCCTGATGGGTGCCGAGCCCCTTGATGATCAGCGGCGGGTACAGGCTGCCCGCGACGGTGTGCGCGTTCGGGTTGCCGAGATACACGCCGACGGACGCGCCGCCGTGTTGCGAGACGACCTCGCTCAGCCGGTCGGCGACCACTGCGAAGGCCTCCTCCCACGTGGCTTCGGTCAGCACGCCGTCGCGCCGCACCATCGGGCGCTCCAGCCGATCGGGGTCGTTGTCCAGTTCGGCGAAGCTCGCGCCCTTCGGGCAGATGAAGCCCGCGCTGAACACGTCGTCGCGGTCGCCACGCGCTCCGGTCACACGGCCGTCGGAGATCGTCAGCGTCAGGCCGCAGGTGGCCTCGCACAGTGGGCAGATGCGCAGCGCGGTTGTGCTCATGTCCTCATCCTCCCGTCGAGATCGACGAAATGGCGCGTTCTTCTCGCACTTCTCCGACCAAGTGTCGGTTTGGGCGAGAGAAGGAGGCGGTCAGTACTCCTCGTACACCTTCGGGTCGAGAGTCCCGATGTAGGGCAGGTCGCGGTAGCGCTCGGCGTAGTCGAGGCCATAGCCGACGACGAAC
>DATEIG010000660.1:0-6016 GCA_035279185.1 Mycobacterium sp. | reverse complement strand
CAACAGCCAGAACCGGATGATCACGGTGGTTTCGGCCCAACCGACGAGTTCGAAGTGATGGTGGAACGGCGCCATCCGGAACACCCGTCGGCCGGTGGTGCGGAACGCGAGGATCTGCACGACCACCGAGGTGACCTCGGCGACGAACAGCGCGCCGAGCACGACGGCGAGCATCTCGGTGCGACTCAGCACCGACAGACCCGCGATGACGCCGCCGAGCGCGAGCGATCCCGTGTCGCCCATGAAGATCTTCGCGGGGGCGGCGTTCCACCACAGGAACCCGATGCAGGCCCCCGCGGTCGCGGCGGCGATCAGCGCAAGGTCGAGCGGATCGCGCACGTTGTAGCAGCCCACGCCCGGCGCCGTTGCGCACGCGTTGCGGAACTGCCAGAACGTGATGATCACGTAGGCGGCGCACACCATCGCCATCGCGCCCGCCGCGAGGCCGTCGAGCCCGTCGGTGAAGTTCACCGCGTTCGACCACGCGTAGACGATCAGGACGCAGAACAGCACGAAGAGCGCGGGAGCCAGTGTGACGGTGGCGATTTCGCGCACGTAGGACAGTTCCGCGCTACCGGGGGTGAGCCCGTCGGCGTTGCGGAACTGCAAGGCCAGCACGCCGAAGACGACGGCGGCAAGCAGCATGCCGACGGTCTTGGCGGTCTTGTTCAGCCCGAGGTTGCGCGACCGGCGCAGCTTGATCAGGTCGTCGATGAACCCCACGACGCCCAGCGCGGTCGCCAGCCCGAGCGCGAGCAGGCCCGACGCGGAGGGACCCCTGCCGTCCAGCGCGAGCCCGACGAGGTGGGTGCCGAGGTAGCCGGCCCACATGCCCGCGAGGATCGCGACGCCGCCCATGGACGGGGTGCCGCGCTTCTTCGCGTGGCTCGCGGGGCCGTCCTCGCGGATCTCGTGGCCGAGCCCGCGTCGCGTGAACAGCCGGATCAGCGCGGGCGTCAGCAGGATCGAGACCATCAGCGCGATGCCGACGGCGATGAGGATCTGCCTCATGAGGCGACCAGCGCCTCGGCGAGCTTCCCGAGACCGGCGGCATTGGACGCCTTCACGAGCACCACATCTCCGCGGCGCAGCTCGGTCCGAAGCAGCTCGAGCGCGGCGTCAGCGTCGGCGACCATGGTGGCCTCTCCTCCCCATGAACCCTCCATGACCGCCCCGTGGTGCATGGCGCTCATCGATCTCCCGGTTCCCACGACGATGAGTCGACTGACATCTAATCGCACGGCCAGTCGGCCGATGCGGTCATGTTCGGTTATCGCGTCGTCGCCGAGCTCGGCCATCTCCCCGAGCACCGCCCAGCTGCGCCTGCTCTCCCCGCCCCGACGGGCCATCCAGGCCAGTGACTTCAGCCCGGCCAGCATGGAGTCCGGGTTCGCGTTGTAGGCGTCGTCGATGATCGTGACGCCGTCGCCTCGGGTGGTGACGTGCATGCGGTGCTGCGACACCGGGCCCGCGTCGGCGAGCGCGGCGGCCACCTGGGCGCCCGTCGCGCCGCATTCCAGCGCGACCGCGGCGGCGCACAAGGCGTTCGACACCTGGTGGTCCCCGTGCACAGCAAGAGAGATGTCGGTTTCGGTGTCGCCCGCATGCATCGTGAACCGGGGACGGGCGACGTCGTCGAGGGTGACCGGGCCCGCCCACACGTCGGCGCCCGGTGACCGCGAGATCCGCACCACGCGGGCGGCGGTCTGCTCGGCCATGGCGGCGACGGCGTCGTCGTCGGCGTTCAGGATGACCACGCCTGAGGCCGGAACAGCCTGTGGCAGTTCGGCTTTGGTGCGCGCGATGGCCTCGCGCGAGCCGAACTCGCCGAGATGGGCGGTGCCGACGTTCAGCACGACGGCGATGGACGGCGGGGCGATCGTCGCGAGCGCCGCGATGTTGCCGGGATGGCGCGCCGACATCTCGAGGACGAGGAAGTCGGTGTCCTCGCCTGCCCGCAACACGGTCCACGGCATGCCCAACTCGTTGTTGAACGAACCCGGCGGCGCCACCACCTGCCCCAGCGGCGCGAGCACGGCGGCGACGAGGTCCTTGGTCGACGTCTTACCCGACGAGCCGGTGATGCCGACGATCGTCAGGCCGCCCTCGACGAGTTCCGCGGCCACCGCGGCCGCCAGCCGGGCCAGCGCAGCGAGCACCGCCGCACCGGAGCCGTCGCTGTCGTACTCGAGGACGCCCGCCGCGGTGTCGGTTGACGCCTCGGTGCGCGGTTCGACGACGATCGCGGGCACGCCGACCGGCCGCGCGGCCAGCACGGCAACCGCACCCGCGGCGACCGCACCTGCGGCGAAGTCGTGACCGTCCGACCGCGCGCCGGGCAAGGCGATGAACAGGCCGCCCGAAGTGACGGCGCGCGAATCGAATTCAACTGAACCGGTGACCCTGGTCGTCGCGGCGTCGGCAGCCGGGATGTCAACGAGTTCGCCGCCGACGATCTCGGCGATCTGGGCGAGCGTCAGGTCGATCATGCGTGGGATCCCAAGGCCTCGAGGGCGCCCGACAGTTCGTCGCGGTCGTCGAACGGCCGGGTCTGCCCGTGGCTGGTCTGGCCGGCTTCGTGGCCCTTGCCCGCGATCAGCACCACATCCCCCGCCCGCGCCCACGCGACCGCGTGGTCGATGGCCTCGCGCCGGTCGCCGATCTCGACGACCTGGCCGGCACCACCTGCCGCGCCTGCCACGATCGCGGAGCGGATCGCGGCGGGGTCCTCGTCGCGCGGGTTGTCGTCGGTGACGACCACGAGATCGGCCAGTTCGGCGGCCACCTGCCCCATGGGCGCACGCTTGCCGGGGTCGCGGTTCCCGCCCGCGCCGAACACCACCGCCACGCGCCCGGGGGTCTGCTCACGCAGCGTCTCGAGCACCGCACGAAGCGCGCCCGGCTTGTGTGCGTAGTCGACGAGCGCCAGGAAGTCCTGACCGCGCTCGACAGGCTCCAGTCGGCCCGGCACCCGTGCGTCGCGCAGTCCCGGCGCGGCCTGCTCGGGTGAGACCCCGACCGCATCCAACAGCGCGGCGGCCAGCAGTGCGTTGGCGACGTTGTAGCGGCCGGGCAGCCCGATGCGCAGTCCGTGGTGCACACCCGCAGGGTCGACTGCGCGGAACTCCTGGGCGCCCCGCTCGACGGTGCGGATGTCCTCGACCCGCCAGTCGGCGGCGACACCACTCGCGCTGACCGTCACCGGGTTCTGCGCCAGCGCCGCCATCGCCCGGCCCGCATCGTCGTCGACACACACCACGGAAGTAGCTGCGGCAGCTGAGGATTCGGGCTCGAACAGCCGCGCCTTCGCGTTGAAGTAATCCTCCATCGTCGGGTGGAAGTCGAGGTGGTCACGCGACAGGTTCGTGAATCCGCCGACGGCGAACTCGACACCGTCGACGCGCCCGAGGCTCAGTGCGTGGCTGGACACCTCCATCACGACCGTGTCGACGCCCTGCTCGAGCATCAGCGCGAGGAGCGCCTGCAGATCGGGTGCCTCGGGGGTGGTCAGTGTGCTCGGCAGATCCTCACCCGCGATCCGGATGCCGACGGTTCCGACGAGGCCCGCCACGCGCTCGGCGGCACGCAGCCCCGCCTCGACCAGATAGGTGGTGGTGGTCTTGCCCGACGTGCCGGTCACCCCGATCATCCGGAGGTGGCGCGACGGGTCGCCGTACACGGTGGCGGCGAGGCCGCCGAGCACCGACCGCGGATCGGGGTGGACGAGCACGGGCACCGTCGCATCGGGGCCCATGTGGGTCAGGCCGTCGGGATCGGTGAGCACGGCCACCGCGCCGCGCCGGATGGCGTCGGCGGCGTAGCGCCCGCCGTGCGCCGTCGCGCCGGGGAGCGCGGCGAACAGGTCACCGGGTTGCGCATCCTGGCTGCGCAGGGTGACACCGGTGACGACGGTGTCCCGCCCCTCGCCGACCGGCGAGAGCACCGCGCCCACCTGGTCTGACAGTGGCCCGAGCGCCTGACCGGCGGGATGGCTGGGACGCAGTTTCATGGCCCTGACACAGTACCGGCCCGCGTGCCACCGGGCCGTGGGTCAGGTGGCCTGCAGCGTCAGCGGTGGGCCGGGGTCCGGTGAGAGCGGAATGTTCTCCCGCTGGAGCAGCCAGCTGGCGATGTTGTGGAACAGCGGCGCCATCGTGGTGCCCGGCTGGCCGTCGGCGGTGCGGTGCGGGTTGTCGGCCATGATGCCGACCACGTAGCGCGGGTTGTCGGTGGTGACCATGCCCGCGAAGGTGATCCAGTAGACGTCGCTGTAGTAGCAGCCGCAGGCGGGGTTGATCTTCTGCGCGGTGCCGGTCTTGCCGGAGAGCTGGTAGCCCTCGACCGCACCCGTCGAGCCGGTGCCCTGTTGAGTGCCCATCGGGTCGCGCTGCAGCGTGGCGCGCAGCATGTTGCGGACGGTGGCGGCGGTCTGCGGCGACACCACCCGAACACCGTCGGGACGCGGCTCCTCGGTGGTGGTGCCGTCGGGCGCGATCGTCGCCTTGACGATGCGCGGCGGGATGCGCATCCCGTCGTTGGCGATCGCCTGGTACATGCCCGTCATCTGCAGCAGCGTCATCGAAAGACCCTGTCCGATGGGCAGGTTGGAGAACGTGCTGCCCGACCACTGGTCGATCGGCGGCACCAGTCCCTCGCTCTCACCGGGCAGTCCGACGTTGGTGCGCTGACCGAGACCGAACTTCTCCAGCATGTCGAAATACCGCTCTGGGCCGATCCGTTGGGCCAGCATCAGCGTGCCCACGTTCGAGGACTTACCGAAGACGCCCGTCGTCGTGTACGGCATCACGCCGTGCTCCCACGCGTCGCCGACGGTGACGCCGCCCATGTCGATGGAGCCGGGCACCTGCAGCACCTCGTCGGGGTTGGACAACCCGAACTCGATGACCGATGCGGCCGTGACGATCTTGTTCACCGAGCCCGGTTCGTAGGGCGAGGAGACGGCCAGGTTGCCCAGTTCGCGGTTCTCCTGACGACCGATGTCCTGGCTCGGGTCAAACGTGTCGTCGTTCGACATCGCCAGGACCTCACCGGTTTTCGCGTCGAGCACCACCGCGGACACGTTTCCTGCCCCCGAGGCGTCCTTGGCCTGCTGGACCTGCTGCTGCACGTAGTACTGGATGTCGTCGTCGAGGGTGAGCTGGACGGTCGAGCCGTTGACGGCGGTGTGCCGGTTGCGGTAGCTGCCCGGGATCACCACCCCGTCGGATCCGCGGTCGTAGGTCACCGAGCCGTCGGTGCCCGCCAGCGTGGCGTCCATCGAGTCCTCGAGGCCGAGCAGGCCGTGGCCGTCCCAGTCGATGCCGCCGACGATGTTGGCCGCCAGCGCGCCGCCGGGATACTGACGGAGGTCTTGACGCTCCGACCCGACCTCGGGAAACTTCTTCGAGATCGCCTCGGCGACAGCGGGATCGACGGCACGAGCAAGGTAGACGAACGACTCGTTGCTCTTCAGCTTCTTCAGCACCGTCTTGGCGTCGGGCTTGTTGTTCAGTCGCGTGGCCACGTCAGCGGCGATCGCGCGCAGTCTCGCCTCGGGATCGGGCGCCTCGGGCGTCTTCTGCCTGGCGTCGGTGAGCTGCTTGCGGATCTTGACCGGCTGGAAGGTCAGCGCACGCGCCTCGATGGTGAACGCAAGCTTGTCGTTGTTGCGGTCGACGATGCTGCCCCGGACGGCTTTGTCGACGTCGGTGACCTTGAGCTGGCCCGCGGCCTCCGCGCGCAGCCCCGCGGCCTTGGGCACCTGCAGGTTGAACAACTGCGCGGCCGCGACGGCGAGGACGAGAAAGATGACGGCGTTGCCCGCCCGGTGCCGGAACTTGAACGACGCACTGCGCAGCCCGGTTTCGGTGTCGGGTGTCCTGGTACGGCGGGCGCGCGCCGAGCGGCCCTGGCCGGACTGCGCCTGCACTGGCTTCCGGCCTCGCTGGCCGGCGGGGCGCCGGCTCACGTCGGGGAGCCGGGGACGGTCACGACGAGCGGGCTCGACTGCTCCGCG
>DATEIG010000659.1:0-12530 GCA_035279185.1 Mycobacterium sp. | reverse complement strand
GGGTGCGGCTGCCCTTCCGCGACCGGTGTGGTGACCATGATGCCGGTGGCCCGGATCTCGCATTCGATGTTGCCGTCCTGATACAGCCGCCAGTACACGAGGTACTCGTAGTTGGCGACGGTGACGTGGAACGAGATCGTCAGCCGCCTCATGCGCCGCACCTCGGCGCCCGCATCGTGGTCGACGTGCTTCCACAGCACGGCGTTGTCTTCCTCGTGGATGCAGATCGCGTTGGTGATCGTGTAGGGCTCGCCCTTGCTGTCGTGCAGGACGGCGTCCAGATACCGGATCTCACCGAGGCAGTCACAGCCGAGTTCCAGCGACGTCGTCATGAAGCCGAGGCCCCACTCGCCGATGTCGAACGCGGTGCGCCGGTAGTGGTCCTCCGAGGAATCGCGGTAGGGCACGATCATCTCTGCCAGCGAAATCCGGTGTGCCACAGAGCGGGTGCGGTCGCCGTCGCGGTAGCGGATAGTGTGCAGCGTCATGCCTTCGCGGTGGTTGAACCCCACCCGCAGCGACCAGTTCTGCCACTGCAGGAGGTTGCCGTCGAGCGTGAACGACACCCCTTCGGGCTGCGTGAGGTGCAGCGGTTTGAGCGGCTCGCGCCGCGACGCCGCCCGGATCCGCTCGGGGATGTGCTTGGGCACGTACTCGCCCATGACGGTCGGCTCGTCCACGCCGCCGTTGTCCTCGACGCGCAACACCTCCATGGCGTTGACGTCGATGACGCAGTGCAGCCCGCTGATCGGGTGGGCGTAGGGACTCTGACCGGGCCCGTCCTTGCGCCAGGTGTCCGACCATCCGAGCCGCCGGTCGCGGAACTCGGCAGGGGCGACCGCATCGCCGTACGTCCACGTGTCGACGAACACCAGGTCCAAGTCGGTGATGCCGCGCTTGGCCAGCGCCGCGATGAACTCCGGATGCTTGCGCACGAGTTCGTCGCACTCGAGGAACTCGTCGACGGTGAAGTTGGCCTGCACACCGGGGATGTGGTCGAACGACTCGACCCGGTCGTCGTCCAGCGACACCACGCCCTTGTACGTGGCGTTGTCGGCGCGTTGCAGGCACACGACTTCGGCGCGGCGCGGCGGGGTCGGTCCCCCACCCTCGAAATCGGCCAGTTCGGCCTTGATGGGCTCGACGAGTTCGATCGACGCGATCCGCCAGCCCTCTTGGACACCGTGCTCGCGCGCGAGAACGCCCGCGACCGCCGTGAACTCGTCTGCTGACAACGGATCCAGTGGGTGTTTCACGCGATCACGCAACCACATCGAATGCCGGCGCGTAGGCGGTTTCGGCTACCGCGTCGCGAGGGTGAAGCCCTCCCAGGCCGTTCGACGCTCCGCGTGCGGGTCGTGAATCACGCGCGATTTGCGGTCGAACACCATGACGGCGCGGTCGGAGTGCGTGTACTCGGGCCAGTCGTCGCCGGGCACGCCGGTCCGACTGAACTCGCGCCAGCGGGTCTGGACGTCGTCGCTGACGCGCCGCGCCGACCTCCCGTCGGCGGCGGCGGTGAGCAGCGAGCCGAATCTGGTGCGATAGATGTCGAACACGGCGAACAGTTCGGTCGCGTGGGTGGCGCCCAGACCGGCGAGATGCAGGGCGCGCGGCGCGTAGTCGTAGCGGTAGCGATAGGTCGGCGCGTGGCTGCTGTGCGCCTCGGCGATCTGCCATGCCGCCGTGCCGAACACGAAGTCGCCGCCGAGACGGATGCACGCCGACTCGTTCGGGTAGCCGGGGTAGGCCGAGGTGATGCGGTCGCGCCGTTCGGCGTCGAGGTCGCCGAGGAGGGTCTCGATCATCGCCTCGTTCGTCGGCAGCAGCTTGAGCCACCGGGTGAACAACCTGCCCTCGTGCGCGTTGTTGCCGATGATGAGGGGCACGGGGTGCGCCGCGCCGGTCCGCATCGCCTCGACGGGGTCGCGCGGCAGGTAATCGGTGCCGCTGGTGGGGCCGACGGCGAAGGCGCCGAGATTGCCGGTCTGCGAATTCCTGATCAGCGCGTCGAGGGTGTTGACCAGGTCTGCGGGCCTGGCCGCCATCAGTGCGCGGGCGCCACCCTTGCCGTCCGCGCCGAGCAGCATCGCGAACTCCCGCGCGTACTGCGCCCTCACGTCAGGCGTACCGTTCATGCCGCTGGCCGGGCTTTCCGAAATCGCCTGCGCGAAAAGGCCTTTGGCAGCAGGAACCGCGAGCAGTGTGGCAACGGCCTGCGCGCCCGCGCTCTCGCCGAAGATCGTCACGTTCTGCGGGTCGCCGCCGAACACCGCGATGTTGTCGCGCACCCACCGGAGGGCCATCACCAGGTCGCGAAGAAAGAGGTTGTCGTCGATCGGCACGTCGCGGGTGGACAGCGACGACAGGTCGAGGCACCCGAGCGCGCCGATCCGGTAGTTGACCGAGACGTACACGCAGCCCTTGCGCGCCAGCGCGGCACCGTCGTAGATGGGCGTCGCCGAGCTGCCGAGGAGGTAGCCGCCGCCGTGGATGAACACCATCACGGGCATCGGCTCGTCGCGCTGCCGCTTCGGGGTGGTGACGTTCAGCGTCAGGCAGTCCTCGCCCATCGACTGGTACTTGCCGACGCCGAGCGCGGTGTACATGCGCTGCTGTGGGGCGCAGTTGCCGAAGCTGTGGCAGTAGCGGACTCCGCGCCAGGGCTGCACGGGCCGGGGCGCCTGGAAACGCAGCGGGCCCGTCGGCGGCTGCGCATACGGAATCGAACGCCAGCGGTGCACACCGTCGCGCGTGAAGCCCTCGACGGTGCCTGAACCGGTTGTCACACGGACGACGTGTTCGTGCATCCGTCGACCGTATCCAATCAACGCGCCGCGCCGCGCCTCGCCCGTATCGGGTCGCGGGTTCGCTAGCCTGGCCGATATGCGGATTGCTGTGCTGATCGCGGCGTCTGTGCTGGTAGGGGGATGTTCCCAGGGCGTCGGTGGAGACGCCGAGCAGAGAAGCCCACCGCCGCAGGCACCGCCGAAGACAACTGCCTCGCCTCCGTCGACCACCACACCGACGACGACGACCCCGCCGAAGCCACCGCAACCGGGCGCCGCGATCGCCGACGTGATCACGTTCGTCGAGTCCGGTCAGGCCGTCGACGTGGCGCCGTTCCACACCGCGACCCGCGACGGTGTCGCGACGCAGTTGGGCCCCGATGTCGCGTTCACCACACCCTCGGGCAAGTCACAGTGCATGACCGACTCCACGAACTTCGGCGGAGCGCTTGCCTGCCTTGTCGACCTCACCGTCCCGCCGCTCCAACCGCCCGACATCTACGGGCAGTGGAAGGGCGGATGGGTGGACTTCGCCGGCCCGAGCGTCGAGATCGGTTCGGTGCACGGCGATCCCGGCCGGTTCTCCAGCGGGAAGGGTCCGCAGCTGCCCTACGGGCAGACGCTCGCGTTCTCCGACTACCGCTGCCGCTCGGATGCGGCCGGGCTGTACTGCGTCAACTACGCCAACCAGTCCGCCGCCAGGTTCAGCGATGCGGGCGTCGTAGCCTTTGGCTGCCTGCAGAAGGTGCCACCACCGGCCGGGATCGGCGAGAAGTACAGCTGCTGAACGTCTTTCGGCTTATGCCGGTCAGGCGACACCCTTCTGGCGCAGCAGCGGCAGCACACCCTCGGCGAACCAGTAGGCCTCCTCGAGGTGCGGATAGCCCGACAGGATGAACTCGTCGAAGCCGACGGAGTGGTATTCGTAGATCAGGTTCGCGACTTCCTCATGGCTGCCGACCAGAGCGGTGCCCGCACCGCCACGGACCAACCCGACACCGGCCCACAGGTTGGGGTAGATCTCCAGCTTGTCGGTGCGACCGCCGTGCAGCGCCGTCATGCGCCGCTGACCCTCGGACTCCGACTTCGCATGCAGCGCAGTCTGTTTCGCGATCTGCTCATCGGACAGTTCGGCCAGCAGTTCCTCGGCGACCGCCCACGCCGCCGCGGAGGTGTCGCGGCTGATCGTATGCAGGCGGATGCCGAAGCGCACGTGGCGGCCACGCTTCTGCGCGAGCGTGCGCACCCGGTCGATCTTGGCGGCGGCCGCCTGCGGCGGCTCTCCCCAGGTGAGGTACACGTCGACGTGTTCGGCGGCGATCGGCAGCGCGGCGGGCGACGACCCGCCGAAATAGATCTCGGGCAGCGGGTCGGGCGGCGCGGACACCCGCGCGTCGGACACGGTGTAGTACTTGCCCTCGAAGTCGACCGACTCCTCGCGCCACACCGAGTTGACGATGTGCAGGAATTCGCCGGTGCGGTCGTAGCGCTCGTCGTGGTCAAGCCAGTCGCCGAACCGCCGCTGCTCGACGTCGTCTCCGCCGCTGACGATGTTGAGCAGCACCCTGCCCTCGGAGAACCGCTGCAGGGTCGCCGTCTGTTGGGCTGCCAGCGTCGGCGGCACGAGCCCCGGTCGGAAGGCGACGAGGAACTTCAGCCGTTCGGTCTCAGCGAGCAGGGCCGACGCGGTGAGCCACGCGTCCTCACACCATGTGCCGGTCGGCGTCAGCACGCCCTCGTAGCCGAGCCGGTCCGCGGCGCGCGCGACCTCGGCGAGGTACCGGCGGGTCGGCGGTCGGTAGTTCGGCGGCAGGACGTGCCCCGACGACGCGTGCGAGGCTCCGACGATCGAACGGCTGTCGCCGTTGGTGGGCAGAAACCAGAAAAATTTGGCTGGCATGTCGCTCCTAGCGGTTGATCAGCAAGGGGTTGAGCGCGTCGCTGTAGCGGCGGTCGACCCAGTTGTCGAACTTCGGTGCGGTCGCGATCTGCTTGGACTCGGCGAACAGGTCGGCGAGCTCCTGCTCGGATCCCACGAGCTCATCCGACAGCGCGGTGGGTAGTCGCAGGCTGCGCGCCTGCGACGCCGTCGCGACCTTCGGGTCGAGGCCGACCGCGTCGGCATAGTCGCGTGCCCACCGCTCGGGGTTGTCCTTGGCCCACCGGACGGCCTTGGCGTAGCGGACCAGCAGGTCGCTCAGGGCGGTGTTGCGTTTCGGGTCGGCGAGCGCCTCGTCGGATGCGATACCGAAGCCTGCGCCGTTGGTGACCCCCGCGGCCTGCGCGATGCTGCGTACCGGGATGTCGGCCTCGGCCTGCGCGGTGTAGGGATCCCAGATCGCCCACGCGTCGACCTGGCGCTGCGTGAACGCACCCAGTGCATCGGCGGGCTGCAGGAAGACCAGCGAGACGTCGGACGGCGACAGCCCGGCACGGTTCAGCTGGGCGAGCACGTTGCCGTGCGCGGAGCTGCCCTTGCCGACCGCGATGCGCTTGCCCCTCAGATCGGTGACGCCCTGAATCGGTGAATCGTTGTGGACCAGAATCTGATCGCCGCGCCCGCTGCCGTCGTACGCGGCGACCACCTTGACCTTCGCATTCGACGCGGCACCGAAGATCGGCGGCGTGTTCCCGGTGATCGCGAAGTCGATCTTGCCCGCGGTCGCGGCCTCGATCTGCGGGGGTCCGGACGTGAACGTCGAAAAGGCGATCGTGTACGGCAGGTCGTCGAGAGCGCCTGCCGCACGCAACAGTGATTCGGTTCCACCCTTCTGGTCGCCGACTTGCAGTGTCAGGCCTGACAATTCGGACAGCGGGACGGTCGCGGGCGCCTCCTTGGCTCCGGAACTGTCCTCACGCGACACGCAGGCCGCCGTGAGGCCGACGAGCATCGCGAGCACGGCGAAGCGACGTATCAGCGACCGCCGAGGTGCGGACATGGGGTTTCCCTCCTGGATTGTTGTCGTCAGATCTGCACGCCGAGCTTGTCCAGCAAGTCGGCGCGGTAGCGCTCCCGTTCGGCGGTGGCCTCTCCCGCCGCAGGACGGGGATCGTCGATGGTGAGCGTGTAGGCCACCCGGCCCTCCTCGAGCACCAGCACCCGGTCGGCGAGCGCGACCGCCTCGTCGACGTCGTGGGTGACGAGCAGGACCCCGAAACCGTGTTCGCGCCACAGGTCGAGCAGAAGGGCACGCATCGACAGCCGGGTCAACGCGTCGAGTGCGCCGAACGGCTCGTCCAGCAGCAGCAGCTCGGGTTCGGCAACCAGCGCCCGGGCAAGCGAAACGCGTTGCGCCTGACCGCCTGAGAGCGTCGCGGGCCACACGGTCGACCGGTCGGCGAGTCCGACGTCGGCCAACGCGCGGTCCGCCCGTGCCGCGGCCTCCCGGCTGCCGAGCCCGCTGCGATTCAGGCCGTACGCCACGTTCGTGCGCACATCGCGCCATGGGAACAGCCGCGGCTCCTGGAACGCCAGCGCGGGCGATCCGGCCACGGTGCAAACACCCGTGTGGTCCTTCGACAGACCGGCCAGCACCCGCAGCACCGTCGACTTGCCGGAACCGCTGCGCCCGATCAGTGCGACGATCTCACCCTTGTCGATCGCGAACGACACGTCGGTGAGGACGCGGTGGTGGCCGTACCACTTGTTGACGTCACGCAGTTCGGCCGCGACAGTGGTCGGGCGGTCGGTGAGAACGGTCATGTGCGATACCTCAGTGCTCGTCGTTCCAGCGCGCGGACGATGGCGTCGGTGCCGATCCCGAGCAGTGCGTACACGGTCAAACCGAAGATGATGATGTCGATGCGCAGGAAGTCGCGCGCGTTGTTGATCATGAACCCGATGCCCTTGTCGGCGTTGATCTGTTCGGCGACGATCAGCGTCAGCCAGGCGATCGCAAGCGACTGCCGAAGACCCACGAGGACCTGCGGCGCGGCGCTGGGCACGATGATGATCCGGAACCGTTGCCAGAACGAGAAACCAAGAACCTGAGCGGTTTCGAACAGCTTGGGATCGACCTGCCGGATGGCGGAGAACGTGTTCAGGTACAGCGGGAAACTCACTCCGAGCGCAACGAGAAGCACCTTCGGCAGTTCACCGATGCCGAACCACAGGATGAAGAGCGGGATGAGGCCGAGATGCGGCAGCGCGCGCACCATCTGCATGGGCGGGTCCACGGTCGCCTCGACCCATCGGGACAGCCCGACCGCGGTTCCGAGCGCGACCCCGAGGACCCCGCCGAGCAGCAGGCCCTCGATCACCCGGATACCGGAAACCCGTAGCGCGTCGATGAGTTGGCCGTTCTCGACGACTTCGACACCGGCCTCGAGGATCAGCGAGGGCGCGGGCAGCACGTCCTGCGGGATGAGGCCGATCGCGCTGCCCAACTGCCACAGCGCGAGAAGGATAAGAGGCGACGCCCATCGGATGACGGTCCACTTGCGGTCGGTTCGCCGCCCGGGATTGGTCGGGGCTGCGGCCAGCTCGGTTGGTGTCGTCACGGTGGTTCGACGCTAGGCGGCGCCGATGGGTCGGTGAAGGGTTGAATTCTGGTTGATGGAAAAGCCGGGACCCTGCCGGATGAGCACTGAAAAGTGCTGTCCGACAGGGTCCTTGACTCAAACGCTATTCAGTTGTGTTCGTCGTCACAACCGGAAGTTGCCGTCGACGACGACGGGCGTGACCTCCGTGCCGTTGATGGTCGAGCGCGCTGAGCGATTCGCGAGCAGCGTGATCTGCTGGGCCTGCTGCAGCTGGCGCTTGTTGCGCACGCTGTTGCGGAACTGCTGCTCGTTGAGCTGCTGCAACTCGGCCTGTTCGAAGTCGCGGCCGCTGATGCCGCCGTTGAACTGAACGCCGGTGGCGCTGCCGTCGGGACGAACCACCCAGGAGGCACGCACGCCGTTCAGTTCGGCGGTGTACATGCCCGCGGGCGCGGGCACGGCGGGGGCGCTGAACGTGAAGGCGACGCCGTTCATCGTGAGGTCGCCGACGACGTCCCTGCCGGTGAACTCGGCTCTGAGGGTGTCCTTGAACTTCGAGGTGATGTCGATCTTCCCGTCCTTCTGGTTGCCGAAGAACCACGCCTCGTCGTCGGTGCCGTTGCAGGCGTACGCGGCGATCTCGGTGCCGTCGACGGCGATGCCGATGACCATCGGCTTGCCATCGGGCGACGTGGTGTCGGCGATGTACTTCGCCGACTGCGGGAACGGTGTTGCGGTGGCGGGAGCGGTGCTGGCGGAAGTTCCGGATGCCGCGGGGGTTCCCGACGTCTCCGTCGCCTCCTTCGAGCCGCTCGAGCAAGCGGACAGGGCGCCAAGGGCGAGGAGCGCGATGACACCCATGAGCAGGATGCGAATGTAGGTTTTCATGAGATCAGCATGAATCGCTCACAGCTGGCGCACATGAAGAATGTATGGAGATTGCGTGGAGATCGGCGGCGCTATTCCGCCAGGAAGTTCTGCACCTCGTCGAGGAACACCGGCCATGCCGGCTCGTCGGCCGTCAGCAGGTGGTTGTTGCTGTTGAGCGCGACGAGCCGGGAATCGGGAATCATGGCGGCGAGCTCCTCGGCGGCGCGCAGCGGCTGCCGGTGGTCGTCGCGGGAGTGGAGGATCAGCGTCGGGCATGCCACCCGGCCGGCCTCCTCGCACACGTCGATGCGGCCGAACTCCTCGAGGAACCGAACCGCGTTCTCCGGCGAGGTGGTGCGGCGCTGCAACTGGTCGAACGCCGCCCAGTCCGCCCGCGTGCCGTCGGGAATGAACTGCGCGGCGAACACCTGCCGAAAGGCCGGGTCGTCGCGGCCCCAGCCGACACGCGCCAGGTCGAGATCGAGCGCCGCGGCGCGCTTCTCCTCGTCGTTGGTCGCCCGGGCGCCGCGGCCGCGAGCGTACGAACTGCACAGCACCAGCTTGGTCACGCGGTCGGGATGCCGTGCGGCGTATGCGACAGCGACCGCACCGCCCTGGGACACGCCCAGCAGCGGGAAGCTGTCGAGTCCGAGCGCCTCGACGACCGACTCCAGATCGCTGACCCAGTCGTCGAAGCTGAATTCGCTTGCGCTCCAGTCGGACAGACCGCAGCCGCGTTCGTCGTAACGGATGAACGTGTGCCGAAGCGAGAGGTCGCGCACCCAGTGCCGCCAGACAGGGCTCTCGATGTCGTAGCCGAGGTGGGTCATCCAGTTCGCGGCGCGCACGAGCGGCGGGCCCTCCCCCGACACCGCGTACGCCAGCCGCACCCCGTCGACCGCCCGGCAGAACGCGATGTGCTGTCGCGGCGGAGGTGGTTCCTCGAGGGGCTTCGGCGGAGGTGGGATCGGCTGCGCGTCGGTGACCACTGTCCCGACGAACTGATACCCGCGCCCGCGCACAGTCCTGATGTAGCGCTGGGATTCACCGTCGTCGCCGAGCGCCCGCCGCGCCGCCTTGATGCGACTGGTCAGGGCCGCCTCGCCGACGAACTTCCCGCCCCAGACCGCGTCGAACAACTCCTCTTTGGTGACGCAGCGCTCGTGGTTGGCGACCAGTTGGGTGAGCACGTCGAACACTTGGGGCTCGACGCGGACGACGTCGGCGCCGTTACGGAGTTCGTAGCGTTGGGTGTCGAGGACGAACTGGTCGAAGCGCCACAAGCCGGTGTCCCCTATCGCCAGCCGTCGGCCGCCTTGGCCGCGCGCATGAGAGCGTCGCACAGTTCTCGCAGTTCCGCCGTGCCTGCGCCTTCGTCGATCGCCGTCGCGACGTCCTCGGCGGCGCACCGCACCTGATAGACGCGGTCGGACAGCTCGGCGGCCTCGTCAGCGGTGAGCACGACGGAATCGGGAGCCAGCGCCGTGCCCTTCACCTGCGCCCGTTGCTCGTAGGCCCGCTGGCGACAGGACTGCCTGCAGTACTGACGCCGCCTGCCCAGACCCGCATCGGCCACTTCACGACCGCACCAGCGGCACGATTGGGGACGTCGGCGCGTTCTGGGCCTTGGCTCTACGACTGTCTCCACGGAACCCGACTGTAGACGGGGGATCACGCATATCCCGGTATCATGAAGGGCTGAGTCGGGAACTCGTGGCAAGTGTGCTGCGTTGTTTAATCCGGACATCACGAGTTTCAAGGAGTGTTGACGAATGGCTGATCGGGTTTTGCGAGGCAGTCGGCTCGGAGCGGTGAGCTACGAGACCGATCGCAACCACGACCTGGCGCCGCGTCAGGTCGCCCGCTACCGCACCGACAACGGCGAGGAGTTCGACGTCCCGTTCGCCGACGACGCCGAAATCCCGGGCACCTGGCTGTGCCGCAACGGCATGGAGGGCACCCTGATCGAGGGTGACGTGCCCGAGCCCAAGAAGGTGAAGCCGCCGCGTACCCACTGGGACATGCTGCTGGAGCGCCGGTCGGTCGAGGAGCTCGAAGAGCTGCTCAAGGAGCGCCTCGACATCATCAAGACGCGCCGCCGCGGCAGCTGACGAGCTACTAGCGCACGACGCCGCGGGCGCGGTCCAACCGGCCGCGGATACCCCATTCCGCGACCTTGGCCATCGCCTCGCGGATGTTGGATCCGCTCATCTTCGACACCCCGAGTTCGCGCTCGGTGAAGGTGATCGGCACCTCGACGACGGTGAAGCCGTTGTTGATGGCACGCCACGTCAGGTCGATCTGGAAGCAGTAGCCCTTGGAGTCGACCGCGCCGAGGTCGATCTTCTCCAGGACCTCGCGCCGGTACGCCCGGTAGCCGGCGGTGATGTCGTGCACGTCGACGCCGAGCAGCACCCTGGCGTAGGTGTTGGCGGTCTTGGACAGCGCGAACCGGCGCCGCGGCCAGTTGCGGATGGCGCCGCCGGGCACGTAGCGGGATCCGATCACGAGGTCGGCGCCGCCGTCGACCGCGTCGAGGAGGCGGTGCAGCTCTTCGGGCGCGTGGCTGCCGTCGGCGTCCATCTCGACCAGAACCGAGTATTCACGGCCCAGCCCCCACGCGAAGCCGGCCAGGTAGGCCGCCCCGAGCCCGTCCTTGCTCTTGCGGTGCATGACGTGCACCCGGTCGGGGTCGGCCAGCGACAGTTCGTCGGCGAGCTCACCGGTGCCGTCCGGGCTGCCGTCGTCGACGACGAGGATGTGGACGTCGGGCAGGGCGTTGTGCACCCGGCCGACGATCAACGGCAAGTTCTCCCGCTCGTTGTAGGTCGGGATGATGACCAGAGTGCGCTGACTCGGGCGTTCTTCAGGCCCTGGGCCGCTCATGTCGTTCCTCTTTCAGTGCCGCCCCCGTCGGGCGAGGTCTCGTTACCGCTGGCGTCGGTCACCCGCCGGCGACCACGCACGAACCTTCCATTCTGCAGTATCGCCGCGAGCAGGGCCCCGATACCGACCGCGACCAGCAGACCCTGCACCAACGGACCCCACTGCGTGGCGGGGGTGAGCTGCGTTTTCAGCCTGATCGCCATGTCCAGGTGGGCCGGCTCGAAGAACTGGGTGCGGGCGAGCACCCGCCCGTCGGGCGCGATCACAGCGCTGATGCCCGTGGTGCCCGCCACGATGACGAAACGGTTGTGCTCCACCGCGCGCAGCCTGCCGAATGCCAGCTGCTGAACGCTCATCGACTCGTTGAACGTGGCGTTGTTGGACGGCACCGTCAGCACCTGCGCCCCGTTGAGCACCGATTCGCGAGGCGATCGGTCGAAGATCACCTCCCAGCACGTCGAGACGCCGACCGGCACGCCTGCGGCGTCGACGATGCCGTTGCCGCTGCCCGGTTGGAAGTAGCCCGCCCGGTCCGCGTAGTCGGAGAAGTGCTTGAAGAAACTGCGCCACGGCAGGTACTCGCCGAACGGCTGGACGATCTGCTTGTCGTGGCGGTCGCCGGGACCCGTCTCCGGGTTCCAGACGATGACCGAGTTCGTCGACACCGGGTTGTCGCGCGTGTAGCCCGGAGCCGCGAGCACACCTCCGACGAGGATCGGCGCCCTGATGGCCTCGACCGCGACGGCGATCTGGTCGGCGGCGTCCTGGTTGGCCAGCGGGTCGATGTCCGAGGAGTTCTCAGGCCAGACGACGAACAGGGGCTGCGGCGCCCGCCCGGCGCGCACGTCGTCGGCCAGCCGCATGGTCTCGCGCACGTGGTTGTCGAGTACCGCGCGGCGCTGCGCGTTGAAATCCAGGCCGAGTTGCGGCACGTTGCCTTGCACGGCGGCGACGTTGACGGACGGTTCGTCGTCGGCTCCCGCGCCCGAGTGCCGGACCGCGGGAGAGATCGCCGCGGTCGCGATCAGCACAAGGCAGACGCAGGCGCCCGGCAGCACCACCGCGGGCGGCGGTGACGCTGGTCGGCGATCGCCGCCGCTCCGCCACCAGTCGACGATCTCGAAGACCAGTGCGGCGAGGCCGAACCCGAGAAGGGCGACGGCGAACGACACCAGCGGCGCCCCACCGATCTGCGCCAGCGGCAGCAGCGGACCATCGGTCTGCCCGAAACCAACTACGCCCCAAGGGAATCCGCCAAACGGGACGATCGACTTGAGCCACTCGAAGAGGGCCCACAGGCCGGCGAACCAGACGGGCCAGCCTGCGACCTTGCGCGTCGCGACCGCGCACAGGCCGAACAGCGCGGGAAACACCGCCTCGGTGAGCGACAGCGCCAGCCACGGCATGACGCCGACCATCTCGCCGGTCCACGGCAACAGCGGAATGTAGAAGGCGGCCCCGAACAGGAAGCCGTAGCCGAGGCCGCCGATGAGCTTGGTGGTG
>DATEIG010000658.1:0-6629 GCA_035279185.1 Mycobacterium sp. | reverse complement strand
GTTGGCCGAGGTGTCCGAACCCGTGACCGCCACACCGAGCCAGCCGAGTATGGGCGACAGCAGCGCGAAGGCGCCGCCCGCGGCGGCCATCCACGTGCCGAGGGTGATCGTCTGCCCCGACAGGTTCATGACGAAGGCCAGTGCCAGCACGGCCATCACCGTCACGATCGCCCAGCGCAGCTGATGCAGCGTCGCGCCGTACGCCTTCAGCGCCCGGCCCGCGGACAGCTTCAGGACGATCGCGGTGAGGACACCGGCGATCAGCATCTGCGTGCCGGGCGTGGTGAGCAGGTTGAGGGTGAATTCGGTCAGCGTCACCGGCTTGCCGCTGGGGCTGACGACATCCAGTCCCGGCCAGTGGAATTTGATCGTCGCCTTGTCGAGCAGCTTCTTCACCGCCGAAATCTGGCAGACGACGAAGACGGCGATGATGATCGCGTACGGCGCGTATGCCTTCACGACGTCCGCCCGTGAGTCGGGGTGTGCGACCCGCTGCGCGAACTCGGGTGTCGGCTCGTCCGCCGCGCCGCCCGCGACGACGGCGGGTTCGGTGTGGGTGCGGCGGGGCTTCCACACGCGCACCATCGCGACCACCGCGGCCGCCGACAGCAAGGCGGCGACGACGTCGGCCAGCGGCACCGAGACGAAGTTGGACGTCGCGAACTGGGCGACGCCGAACACCACGCCGCAGACGAGGGCGGGCAGCCATGTCTCCCGCACGCCGCGCCATCCGTCGACGATCGCGACCAGGACCAGAGGGACGAGCACCGCAAGGATCGGCGTCTGCCTGCCGACCATCGCGCCGAGGGTGTCGGCGGGAAGCTCGGTCACCTTGGCCAGCGTGAGGATCGGCGTGGCCATCGCGCCGAACGCGACGGGCGCGGTGTTGGCGACGAGCGCGAGCACCGCCGCCTTCATCGGCTTGAAGCCCAGCGCCATCAACATCACCGACGTGACGGCGACGGGCGTGCCGAATCCGGCGAGCGCCTCGAGAAGCGCGCCGAACGAGAACGCGATGAGCACGGCCTGGATGCGCTGGTCGTCGCTGACCCGGCTGAATGACCGGCGCAGGACGTCGAAGTGGCCGGTCTCAACCGTCTGCTGATACACCCAGATCGCGTTGATCACGATCCACAGAATCGGAAAGAACCCGAAGGCCGCGCCTTCGGTGCCGGCAAGGAGCGTCTGCCCGATCGGCATTCCGTACACCAGGACCGCGACGGCGATGGCGACCGCCAACGAGATCAGGGACGCCACCCATGCGGTGACCCGCAGGACGCCGAGTAGGACGAACAGCAGCAGCAGGGGTATCGCCGCGACGAGCGAACTCCAGGCGAGGGATGAGGCAACCGGATCGAGAACTTGCTGGTACACGAGCAGACCTCGGTGTTCGACGTGTGGTTTGCGTCACACGTGTACCCACGAAGTTCGACTGCTAAAGAACCGGTTCTAGACGGTTGGGCTGGGCTCGCCGTCGAGATCGCGAAGCGCAGGCAGGAACACCGACACGACGCCGAGTGCCAGCATCGGCAGCGACAACGCCAGGAATGTCGCGTGCAGGCCCGCCGCGTCGGCGAGGGGACCGGCCACCACAAGGCCGAGCGGTCCCGCGGCGTAGGCGAGCGAGCCCATCACCCCGACGACGCGGCCGCGCAGGTGCGCGGGTGCACGGGTCTGCATGACGTAGTTGTAGATCGGTGCGATGGGCCCGTAGACGAACCCGACGATCGCGCACAGCACGAGGATCAACGGCAGCGGCGGCAGGAACGCAATGATCGTCATCGCGACGCCCAGCGTCAGCACCGCGATCAGCATGACCGTGCGTCGACGCGAATACTTCGACATCACTGCATAACTCAGCGCGCCGACGAGTCCGCCGACGCTCAACGCCATCAACACCCATCCCAACTGGGCCGGCTCGTTGCGATCGGTGAAGTACTTGGGGAAGAGAACCGACTCCATCGGCATGTAGAGCCCGGTCGCGGCCAGGTCGACGATCGCGAGCGTGCGCAACACCTTGGTGTTCCACACGAACCGCAGCCCCTCGACGACGCCCGCCCACACCCCCTCCGGCAGCGAGGCCCGGTCGGGTGTGCCCGCACCCTCCAGCCGCAGCCCTGCGATGGCGAGGATCGACAGCACGAACGCCCCCGCCGTCACCCACATGGTGTTGACGCCGCCGAGCGTGGCGATCAGCAGGCCCCCGACTCCGGGTCCGACGATGTAGGACAGGTTGAACACCGCCTCGTACACGCTGTTGGCGTGGTCCAGCGTCCATCCGGCGCGCTGCGACGCCTCGGGCAGCATCGTCTCGCGCGCGGTCATACCCGCCGGGTCGAACAGCGCGCCGAGGGCGGCGAGACCGGCGAGCACCGCCACGTTGACGACGTGCGCGCCGAAGACCAGCGCGAGCACAGGAACCGCGGCAACCGATACCGCTGACAGTGCATCGGAGATCATCGAAACCCGTTTGCGACCAAGGTAATCCACCGCCGCGCCCGCGATCAGCGTGGCGACCAGCAGCGGGATGGTGCCCGCCATCGCGACGAGCGATGCGTCGAGGGCGGATCCGGTGCGCTGCAGCACGAGCCAGGGGAATGCGACGATCGAGATTCCGTTGCCCGCACCGGCCATCAGCGCGGCGAAGAGGATGACGAAGAGCGGTCCGCGCTTGCCGTTGATCATGAGTTATCGCGGAGCAATCTAACAGCGGGCAGGGCCGGTCGGCGACGGATTCGAGCGCGCAGGCACAGTGGAACGGTGACGCTCGCCCATCCCCGCACCGGGGAGGAGTTCGACTCGCCGGTTCCCGCGGGCTCGGGATGGCCGGGTGATCCGGCGACGCCGACGACGGCGGTCGCAGGCACGGCCGCGCAGGTCACCGCCATGGCGGAGGCGGCTCAGACGATCGAGCAGGTCGACGCCGAGGTGTCGGTGTGCCGGGCGTGTCCCCGGCTGGTCGAGTGGCGTGAACGCGTCGCGGTCGAGAAGCGGAAGTCCTATGCGGGCGAGCCGTACTGGGGCAGGCCCGCGCCGGGGTGGGGCTCCGCGCATCCGCGTGTGCTGATCGTCGGCCTCGCGCCCGCCGCGCACGGCGCCAACCGGACCGGGCGGGTGTTCACCGGCGACCGGTCGGGCGATTTCCTGTTCGCGGCGCTGCACCGGGCCGGTCTCGCCAACCAGTCGGAGTGCACAGACGCCGGAGATGGCTTGACGCTCAACGCGACCCGCATCGTCGCCGCGGTGCGGTGCGCACCTCCGGCCAATGCGCCGACGCCTGCCGAGCGGGCGACGTGCGCGCCATGGCTGGACGCCGAGTGGCGGCTCCTCAGCCCCGACGTGACGGTGATGATCGCGCTCGGCGGGTTCGCGTGGCGGGCCGCGCTGGACATGGTGCGCGACGGCGGCGGCTCGGTGGGCATGCCGGCGCCGAAGTTCGGCCACGGTGCGACGGCGGTCCTTCACACGGTTCACGGCGAGGTGACGCTGATGGGCGTCTATCACCCGAGCCAGCAGAACACCTTCACCGGCAAGCTGACCCCGGCGATGCTCGACGATGTCTTCACCCGGGCCGCGTCGCTGGCAGGCATCTCGCCGGGAACGAGCACGCGATGACAGGCGTTGACCCCCGTATGCGACTTTCCGTCCTCGATCTCGTTCCTGTCCGCAGCGACCAGTCGACGTCCGACGCGCTCGCGGCGTCGACGCAGCTCGCGCAGACCGCTGACCGGCTCGGCTACACCCGCTACTGGGTCGCCGAGCACCACAACATGCCGTCGGTGGCCGCCACCAGCCCGCCGGTGCTGATCGCCCACCTGGCCGCGAACACCTCGCAGATCAGGCTCGGGTCGGGCGGTGTCATGCTGCCCAACCACGCGCCGCTGGCGGTCGCCGAGCAGTTCGCGCTGCTGGAGGCGGCCCACCCGGGCCGCATCGACCTCGGCATCGGACGAGCGCCCGGCTCCGACCCCCTGACCTCGTACCTACTGCGCAACGCCGCGGGGCGGGACGACAAGGACATCGACCAGTTCCCCGAATACCTCGACCACGTTGTGGCGATGATGAGCGCCAGCGGAGTCCGCGTCTCGATCCCGCAGCAGGACTACATCCTCAAGGCCACCCCGGCGGCGACGAGCGAGCCCAGGTTGTGGCTGCTCGGCTCGTCGATGTACAGCGCGCATCTGGCCGCGGCCAAGGGGTTGCCGTATGTGTTCGCCCACCACTTCTCCGGCCAGGGCACCGCTGAGGCGCTCGAGGTCTACCGCTCGGAGTTCAAGCCCAGCGACGTGGCGTCGGAACCCGTGACGTTCCTGACCGTCAACGCGGTCGTGGCCGACACGCACGACGAAGCGATGGCGTTGCTGCTGCCCAACCTCCAGATGATGGCGAAGCTGCGCACCGGCCAGCCGCTGGGGCCCCTCGACCTCGTCGAGGACGCGGAGCGCAACCGTTTGACGCCCCAGGAGGAGGCGATCGTCGAGTCAGGGCTGCGCCGCGCGGTCGTCGGCGATCCGACCGAGGCGGCCGACCAGGTCCGTGCGCTCGCCAGGGAGTTCGACGTCGACGAGGTGATGGTGCATCCGGTGGCATCCGCGCGCCGCGGCACCGACCCCGCAACCTCGCCCGCGCGCGTCACGACGCTGGAACTGCTCGCCAAAGAGCTGTTCTGATCAGCGTTTCGGGGTGAGCCGCACGATGGGGATCGCGCGCTTTGTCTTCTTCTGGTACTCCGGGTAGGCCTTGTTGAACTTCGTGACGATCTTCCACAGCCGCTCGCGGTCCGCATCGCCGGGCAGCACCGGTTGCGCGGTCACGGCGAACCGCTTGGGCCCGACGTTGATCTCGACATTCGGATCGGCCTTGAGGTTGTGGTACCAGCCCGGTGAGCGAGGCGAGCCGCCGTTGGACGCGACGATGAGGTAGTCGTCGCCGTCACGCGCGTAGGTCAGCGAATTGGTCCGTAGCTCACCGGTTTTCGCGCCGACGGTGTGCAGCAGCAGGGTGGGCAGGATCAGCAGGCGGTGTCCGATCCACCCGTTGGTCTGCCGATAGACGGTGTCGTGCAGTTTCAGGATTTGGGTGTAGGCGTTCTGCAGAAGGTTCACGACGCCCCGTCCCGCGGCGCGGCGTCGATCTCCGACAGCGCGTCGCGCAGGATCCTGCCGGTGTCCTCGCGGTTCGGGTCGCGTCGCAGCAGCATGCCCTTGGCGAACGACAGCTTGTCGCCCGACTGCCGCGGCAGGACGTGAAGGTGAATGTGGAACACGGTCTGGAAGGCCGCCTTGCCGTCGTTGATGACGACGTTGTTGCCGTCGGCGTGCAGCCCGGACCGCCGCGCCGCCTTGGCAATTCGCTGCCCGATGCGGACCAGGCCCGCGCAGGTCTCTGGCGGTGTGTCGGTCAGGTCGACCGAGTGGCGCTTCGGGATGACGAGCGTGTGGCCGCGGGTGAACGGCCGGATGTCGAGGATCGCCAGGTAGTCATCGTCCTCGTAGATCCGGATGGCTGGGGCTTCTCCTGCGACTATGGCGCAGAACACACACGACATGCCTGCAAGGCTAACTTGTTGCCAAAGTCTTGGATTGCGTAGATCCTCCTCTCAGCGCTGTCTCAGCGAACGGCTGCACAGTGGGGCTAACCATTTTGCTCCCCACTGTTAGGGAAGAACCACTTCATGAAAAAGCAATCGCGGTACTCGCTGCGACGAAACAACGCGACATCGACTCCGAGCCAGCCTGTGGATCAACGGTATTCAGGGTTCACCCCCCAGGTCGGCTATCAACAGCCATACGACTGGCGCTATGCCACGCAGCAGCAGGCACACCAGGGTGCGTATTTCGCTGCACATCAGCATGATTCGACCCCGACCACGCCGATCCCTGTGGCGCGAAAGAAGTCCCGGACCGGGCTTGTCGTCGCTGGAGCCGCGACGGTCGCCCTGGTGTCCGGCGGCATCGGTGCGGCGGTGCTCGCCAATCAGCCGGATGCAGCGGCCAACAACGCCGCCACCGCTGCTACCGCAGCCGCCCCGGCGCCTCAGCAGCCGGTCGAGGCCGCACCGTCGGGTTCCGTCGAGCAGGTCGCCGCGAAGGTGCTGCCCAGCGTGGTGAAACTGCAGATCAGCATGGGCCAGGGCAAGGAAGAGGGGTCCGGCATCGTACTGAGCCCCGACGGCCTGATCCTGACCAACAACCATGTGGTGGCCGCCGTGAGTGGCCCGTCTACCAACCAGGCGTCGGCGAACCCGTTCGGCGGCCAGGACGACCCGTCGTTGCCCGGGCTGCCGGGATTCAATATGCCGGGCGGTCAGCCGTCGCCGTACGGCCGGGGGCCGACCGGCAAGGACGCGCAAGCCACGGTGTCGTTCTCGGACGGGCAGACGGTGCCGTTCAGCGTCGTGGGCACCGACCCCGCGGATGACCTTGCGGTCGTCAAGGCGCAAGGGGTTTCCGGGCTCACCCCGATCACGATGGGATCGTCGAAGGACCTGAAGGTCGGCCAGCACGTGGTGGCGATCGGATCGCCGCTCGGCCTCGACGGGACCGTGACGACGGGCATCATCAGCGCCCTGGATCGGCCGGTCAGCACCGGCGACGACAGCACCGGCCAGCACTCGGTGATGAACGCCA
>DATEIG010000657.1:0-7600 GCA_035279185.1 Mycobacterium sp. | reverse complement strand
CGCAAGGACGCCAACCGTCGCGTCAAGGACGCCAAGGATCTCGGTTCGCGCACCGCGTTGACCGGCGAACCCATGGCGCCGCTGCTGACGAACACGGCCACCGCCCAGCGTCGCGGCGATATCGGGTTCGACCACGTGAAGATCATCAGGAGGTTCTTCCGCAAGCTGCCGCACTTCGTCGATCACGACACCCGGGAAGCCGCCGAAGCCCAGTTGGCCGACCTGGCGTGCGGGCTGGGTCCCGAGGAGCTGCGCAGGGCCGCCGACCGGCTGTCCATCCTGCTCGACCAAGACGGTGAGCTGTCTGATGCCGACCTCCGTAAGCGCAGTTGGATTCACGTCGGGCGTCAGCAAAGCGATGGGACCAGATCCATCCGCGGCCGCCTCACGCCCGAAGCCGGTGCCTTCTGGGACTCTGTATCAGCCAAGCTGGCGGCCCCGGGCATGTGCCAGCCCGATGACGACACTCCCTCCGTCGACGGTGAACCCACCGACGACCAACGACGATCCGACACCCGCACAGCCGGCCAACGCAACCACGACGCGTTCGTCACCGCGCTGCGCACGCTCCTGGCCTCCGGGAAATTGGGCAGCCACAAAGGCCTGCCCGTCACCATGGTGGTCACCACCACGCTGCCCGAATTGGAGTCCGCCGCCGGGCACGCTGTCACCGGCGGCGGCTCGCTACTGCCGATGCGCGACGTCATCAGGCTGGCCTCCGCCGCCCACCAGTACCTGTGCGTGTTCGACGGCCACACCGAAGAGCCTCTTTACATGGGGCGTGCGAAACGGCTGGCCACCAAAGCCCAGCGCCTCGCGATGTACTCCCGGGACCGCGGCTGCACCCGCCCCGGCTGCACAGCCTCGGCCTACCGGAGCGAAGCTCACCACGACGAAGGCTGGGTCGCGGGCCAGGCACCCACGAACATCACCTCGATGTCACTGGCCTGCTCCTCCGACAATCAAATGCTCGAGAGGACCGGCTGGACCACCCGCAAGCGCGCTGACGGTCGCACCGAATGGCTACCGCCACCCAATCTCGACACCGGCCAAGCGCGCGTGAACAACTACCACCACCCCGAGCGCTATCTCATCCCCGACGAGAACGACTCACGACACAGCGGAGACGACGAGGACGCCGACAAACCCTAGGACTGCAGGAACTCCAACAGGTCGGCATTGATGACGTCGGCGTGTGTCGTCGGCATGCCGTGCGGAAAGTCTTTGTAGGTCTTCAGGATTCCGTTGGCCAGCAGCGCTGCCGACTTCGGCCCCGCCGCCACATACGGCACGATCTGGTCATCCTCGCTGTGCATGACGAGGACGGGGATCGTGATCTTCTTCAGGTCCTCGGTGAAATCAGTCTGCGAAAAGGTGACGATGCCGTCGTAGTGCGCCTTGGCGCCGCCCATCATTCCCTGGCGCCACCAGTTCTCGATGATGGCCTCTGACGAATCGACACCGGGACGGTTGAAACCGTAGAACGGCCCCGACGGGAGGTCGCGGTAGAACACCGACCGATTGGCGGCGAGCTGAGCCTGCAGGTCGTCGAACACCGACTTCGGCAGCCCCTCCGGATTGGCGTCCGTCTTGACCATCAGCGGCGGCACGGCGCTGATGAGCGCCGCCTTCACCGCTCGGCTGTCGCCGTGGCGGGCCAGGAAGCGCACCACCTCGCCGCCGCCCGTCGAGTGCCCGACGTGGATGGCGTCGCGCAGATCGAGGTGTTCGACGACGGCCGCGAGGTCGTCGGCGTAGTGATCCATGTCGTGGTTGTCGGCGACCTGCGAGGAGCGCCCGTGCCCGCGTCTGTCGTGGGCGATCACCCGATACCCCTTCGACAGGAAGAACAGCATCTGGTTGTCCCAATCGTCGGCCGACAGCGGCCAGCCGTGGCTGAAGACGATCGGCTGACCCGAACCCCAGTCCTTGTAGAAGATCTCGACGCCGTCGTTCGTGGTGATGGTGGGCATGACGACGACTCTAGAGACTCATACCAGTCGGCGTGCGGCCCGCAGACCGCTCACGTATGCGCCGTCCGCGTAGCCGACACGGGCGGCCTGAGTGTGTTCGCCCGCCAGAAGGATCCGGCCGTGCAGTTGTTCAGCGAGCGCGTCGTACATCGACGGATCGGCACCGCGCGGGCAGTGGCTGTAGGAACCGCCTGCCATCGGGTCGTTGGCCCAACCCGTCACCACCGTTGCTATCGGCTCCGGCACCGGATGGCCGAAGACCTCCGCCAGCACCTCCTTGAACCAGTTCACCGCCGCGGCGGATGATTGGTCGAGTGCGTAGGGCGTCAACGTGTGGAACAGGTGCGCGCACAGCACCGGCCCGGCCCCGAACGCGTCGAGGTCGAACACCCACATCGACGGCTCGTTCTCGTCACGGGGGAACACCACCAGATGCGACAGGCCCTCGTCGCGCCAGAACGGCGTCTCGAACCGCAGCGCGATCTTCTCGTACCGACCGAACGCGAGCTTGTCGATCGCATGCTCCACCGCGACCGGCAGCGGAGGTTCGAACCGTGGCCGACCCCGCTTGAGTACGCCGAGCGGCACCGTGACGACGACGTGCGAGCCGGCTTCCACTGTGCCGTCACCGCACGTGACGAGGACGCCGTCCGCCTCGACGGCGACAGCCACCGCTTCGACGTTCAACCGGATGTCCGTGTCGCCGGCCAATGCCTCCACCACCGACCGATAGCCGCCGCGCGGCAGATTACCGAACAGAGAGCCCTGGAACTCCTCGTCCATCGCCAGCCAGGTCAGCGACTGATCGCTGACCTTTCCCGGCGCGTCGGCCTCGATCTCGGCGCGCAACTCCTGCCGCGTCCGCCGGGCCGCCGCTCCGGTGAGCCCCCGGTCGGCGATGTGCACCTCAATCGCGTTGTCGGCGTTGGCATCCGGCCCGAGCCTTTCGGCCATCGCTTCGATCGAATCCCAGAACTCGTCCGACTCTTTCGAGTACGTGTCGATCTCGTCGTGGTCGAGGCGGCGCGCCTCGGCTCTGTCGTATCCCGACAGCGACGGCATCGGGTCACCGGGGTCGTAGCCGACACCGTGTTCGTCACAGAAGTCCGTCAGCGGGTTGCCGATCGGGTGGTGGATCCACGATCCGCCGAGATCGATCGGGGTACCCGCCAGGTCGACCGTGTGCAGTCTGCCGCCGATCCGATCGCGCGCTTCCAGCACTACGCACTCGATTCCCGCCTCACGCAGCGCCGACGCGGCGGCCAGGCCTGCGATGCCTGCGCCCACGACGACCACGCGCTCGACCGGCCCGGCGATCCCGCTCATCCGGTCATACTGCGCTACGCCGCGGGTGTCGGCACCCAGTTGCCGTGGAATCCAGCCGGAACCCTGTGAGGGAGCTTGACGCTCGCAACGTCCTCGAGCGTCTGCGCGTCCAGGATCGCCAGCTCACTGCGATCGGTGGCGTGGTCGTAGACATACCCCATCAGCACGCCGTCGTCCTCGGCGGCGTCTGGCGATGACGGCTGGAAGACGAACTCTCCCAAGGCTTTACCGGCCCCCAGCGAGCGTGTCACCGATCCGCCGCCGACGAAGTCGTGCTTGAGCAGCACATCGTCGCCCCTCGTACCTTCGCCGACCGTGGGCGCGTAGCCGTACCTGTGCCGCTTGCCGACCAGTCGCTCGTCGACCCGGGGGAACTCCTGCCCGCGGTCGTCGATCCGCGACTCGCGCACCTTGCCGTCGGCGAGGTCGACCGTCCACCGGTCCAGGGTGGGCGGCCCCTCGTTCGGCCCGAGGTGGTCGGTGTCGAACATCTTCGGGTGTCTGACGACGTCGAGCACGACGGTGTCCCCGTCGTCGTAGGCATTCATCGGGTGGAAGACGTAGCACGGTTCGACGTCGAACCAGCGGACGTCGGAGTTGCCGCCGTCGCGCGGCATCACACCAATCCTGGCCGGGTACTTCGGGTTCCACGAGTAGGGGAACCGACGATCGCCACCGGCGCCGCCCGACTGGCGGGCCGCGATCGGATCGGGGATGCGCACCCGTCCGATCAACGCCGACAACACGAGTCGGGCAGGGAGTCGGAGGCTGCGCGGCACCGTCATCTCGGCGGCCTGCCTGTGGTCGAACGTCACCGGCAGGTCGTAGAAGACGACGTGCTTCTCGGTCAACGACATGTCGTGCATCATCGGGGCGCCCGTGACCTCGATGTCGACGGTGCGCCGCGCCCGCCCGTCGGTGCCGATCACCGAGTACTGAACGGTGTTTCCTCGGTACATACTGTACGAAACGGCATGCAGCTCATCGGTTTCCGGGTCGCGCTTCGGATGTGCGGTGTAGCCACCGGTCAGCGTGCCGTCGAAGTCGCAGGCGCCGACGGTGTCGAGATCGTCGGTGAGTTCCATGTTGGTCACACCGCCCTCGATCAGCGCCAGGGTCTTACCGGCGTGCCCGATCACGTTGGTGTTGGCGCCCATTCCCGTGACGGGGAAGTAGCCGGCCGGTGGCTTCTCGCCGAGCGCCCGCGCCGTCTGCGGTCCACGCACCCAGCGGTTGCGGTACCACTCGGCCTTGCCATCGCGGAGGCGGATGCCGTGCACCATGCCGTCACCGATGAACCAGTGGTACAACTCCGGGTCGATCTCGCCGACGGGGTTGGGCCCGTTGCGTAGATACCGGCCGTCGAGGTAGTCGGGGATCGTCCCGACGACGTCCAGGTCGGTCAGCGTGTACTCGCGGTCGATCGGCGCGAAGCCGCCTTCGAGGTACCGGTTCGCCATGGCCATTCTCCCTATAACGGTGTTATGACTGCACCTAGGTATAACACTGTTATGGCACCATGGCAAGGGTGAGCGAGATTCGGGACCAGATGATCGAGGGCGGACTGCAGATCCTGGAGCGCGACGGTGTCTCCGGACTCAGCGCCCGCAAGCTGGCCGCGGAGACCGGCACGTCGACGATGGCGGTGTACACGCACTTCGGCGGCATGACCGGCCTGCTCGAAGCCATCGCCCTCGCGGTGTTCGCGCGATTCACTCGGGCACTGACCGACGTCGAGCAGACCGACGACCCGGTGGCCGACTTCATCGTGATGGGGGCGCGCTACCGCGAGTTCGCGCTGGCCGATCGGCAGCGGTATCAGCTGATGTTCGGCACGTCGGCGGACTCGCTCAACCGCTTCCACACCGACCTGACAGTCACCGGCAGCCCCGCCGCAGGCCACGAGTTCGGGACGTCGTTCGGTGCGCTCTTGACCGCGGTCCGCAGGATGATCGCGGCGGGCCGGATTCGCGATGAGGGTGAATCGGTGATCGCCGGCCGACTGTGGGCCGTCAGCCACGGCGAGGTGCTGCTCGAGATGGGCGGCTTCTTCGGCTACGAGGACCGCGGCCTCACCGAAATCCTCGCACCGTTGATCCTCGACGTACTGGTCGGCATGGGCGACGAACGCCGACGCGTCGACGAGTCGTTCGCCGCGGCCGTCGAGCGCATCATGAGCGGGTCTCATCAAGGCTCGTCCGCAGCAGATTCCACGCCAGACGACGCGCCTCGGCGGCCTTCCCGGCCATGAGACGCTGCGCCGAGGGAATCGGATTCGGTTCCGTCGCACGGCCTTCCACGATGTCCCCGCAGACGTCCTGTGCCACCCGGATGCCCATCAGCACGGCGTCGTTGACGCCCTCGAGCGCCTGACTGAGGCGCACGTCGTCGACGACCTGCTGGGCGTTGGCGAGTTCGACCGAGAAGTCGTTGACGACCTGACCGATCTGCTCGAAGATCGGCAGCATCGCCTGCTCCCGCTCGTCGCGGTCCGCGCTGCCCAGAATGCCCGCGCCCCGATTCCACAGCGTCGCCAGCATCTGGGTGTGCAGGCTGACCGCCCGCGACACCTCCACCACCGCCTGCTTCTGCAGCTGGCTCACCAGATGGTTGCGCTCGAGCGAGGCTTGCTTGCGCTGAGCCTCCAGTTCGGCGCGGTGGGTCGTGCGTTGGCTCTCCAGTTCGGCCTCGTGCAATTTCCGTGTCTGCGCCAGCTCGCGTGCCAGCCGGCCCTCTGCCGCCGCGAGCTCGGCCGCCGAACGCGCTGCGGCAGCGGACATTTCGTCGCGCAGCCGACCGGCGGCGTCGGCAGCGAGCCGGTTCGCCTGCCTCTGGACGTTGACGGTCTGCCACATCAGAGCCAGGACCGCGCCGAGCACGACGGCGCCGAAGAACCAGTCCGACTTCGATCCGGTTTCGCCGGGACCGAAAAAGATGAACCACGCGATCGCCGAGCCTCCCGCGACACCACAGGACAGCCAGCCCACTCCCCGCCAACCGTCGATCGCAGCGAACAACCCGTCGCCGTCTCTTCGAGCGGGTTGCGTCGTCTCCTCCACGTCACTGCGTTCTGACAAGTCGGTGGTGGCGGATTCGACTACTCCGGTCATCACAGATCTCCCGTTCCGGCCCCGTACCTCCCCGCCGTGCGGGGTACAGACTAGGGCCGCGCCGCGCACCATCTTCACACCGTCGGCCTCACCCGGCACCGCCGAGGCAGGGGCCCGTCGTCAAACCGCAGGTCAGCGTGGGCCGTGAAGCTGGCGGTGACGTGCACGCCCGCGGCCCGCTAGTGTCAGTCCGTGCTCACGTCGAGCGGGGCGACCGGTAAGCACGGGTCGTCGGCTGCTCACCGCTATTGGAATTGACCTGCAGAGATTCGAGGGCCCATGGGACAGTCCGCGCCACAAGACGATTCGTCGATCATCGTCAGCCTCTCCGAGGCGGCGATGCACATGTACAGCGCAGCGATCGACGCGTTGCCGTTCGCCGAGGACAAGAAGTTCCACAAGAGGGCCGATGTCGTGCTGGAGGGCATGCGCAAACTGCGCACCGCGCTGGCCGACGCAGCAAGCACCGACAGGCCGTCGCCCGCGGTGATCGTCGAGCTCAGCAATGTCCGCAGACGGTATGACTCCTTGATGGAGCACGCCGCGGCCGCACCGGGATCGAGCCTGGGACAGCAGCTCTACGTGACTCGCGTACATGCCAAGCTGTCGGCCGAGGAGGTGGCCAACGGCGCGGGGCTGCCCACCCATCTACCCGACGAACTCGAGGCGGGCGCCACCCCCAGCGATGACCAGGCAGCGAAGATCCGGGAGACGATCGCCGCGCTCGGCGGCGTCCCCGGGACTGAGCACCAGCTCTACCACGATCCCGAGCCCGAGTATCAGGAGCCCGAACACCACGACCACGACGAGCATCACGTCAACGGTCACGACGAGCAGTTCGCCGAAGAGCACGCGGGCTGACGTCCGGACAGTGCTGAGGTGATGGACCGCCTGGCGATCATCGACGCCGAGGCGCGGCGCTTCGCCGAGGTGCTCGCGCCGATCGATCCCGACACCCGCTGCCCGACGTGTCCCGACTGGTCGGCCGCCGATCTGCTCTGGCATCTGACCGAGGTGCACTACTTCTGGGCGGGCATTCTCACCCAAGGTGTGCTCTCGGAATCCGAGCTGCCCGCGGTCGAGGCGGCCAAACCCGGTCGACCGTCGACGGTCGGGGAGCTGCTCGCGCTTCGCGAGGACGCCACGACCCGACTGGTGCGAGCGCTGGCCGCCCGCGACGACGCCGAACCG